>CAYLMS010000001.1:0-25975 GCA_964384455.1 uncultured Microbacterium sp.
GTCGGCGCGCCCCTGCTCTGCCGCGCCGGCCGTGCGCTCGATGCGCGCGAAGTAGGGCGTCAGCGCCGCCCACGACCAGCGCGGGCCCGCGGCATCCGCCCAGCCGTCGTAGTCGGCGGCGAAACCGCGCACCCACATCATGGCGTTCAGCGACGACGAGCCGCCCAGGGTGCGCCCGCGCGGCCAGTACACCGTGCGCCCGCCCAACTGAGTCTGCGGCACAGTGTCGTAGTTCCAGTCGTACGGGCCGCGGAACAGGGTGGAGAACGCCGCGGGCACGTGCGCCGCGGCGGCGCGGTCGGGCCCGCCAGCCTCCAGCAGCAGCACCTCGACGCCGGCATCCTCGCTGAGCCGCGCGGCGAGGGCGGCACCGGCCGACCCGGCGCCGACGACGATGTAGTCGGCGTCGAGCCGCAGGTCCGCGCTCATGCTCGGAAGGCGGCGGCCAACGTGGCGGTGAGTCGCACCCAGTCGCCGTCGATCTTGAACCGGGTGAAGCCCTCGCTGACCTTGGCGCCGGTGCGCGAGGTGACGAACCACGGCGGCTTCGGCAGCACGGTGCGCTGCCCGCCGCGCAACATCCGCGGGAACGGGCGGAACGGCCCGCGGCTCACGGAGCGCTCCACGGCGTCGATGAGCAAGCCGTTGTGCACCACGCCGGTGCCGCTGCCGATGGCGTGCAGCGGATTGCCGGGGAAGGCGCCCCAGCTCACCGTGGGGGTGAGGAAGGTGAAGCCCGTCCACGCGTTGATCGCGATCGCGCCGTAGCGCAGGTCGGCGACGGCGCGTTCGAATCCGTCGCCGAGCGCGCGCTGAGTGACCGGATCGATCAGGATGTTGGCGCCCAGCGTGCCGGCCAGCTCGTCGTTCGCATGCGCGACCGCCGCGTCGAGGAACTCCTGGCCGAGCCCGGGCAACTCGACCACCCCGAGCACGGGCGCGAAGTACTCCGTGGTCTCGAGCGCGGTCGCATCCTGCCCGTCGGCGATCGTCACCAGCGCCCTGGTGCGGTCGGCCAGCCACTGCGCGCCCGGATAGTCCTGCGCGGCGCGCGCCAGCTTGTCGGCGCTACGCGGATACCAGACCGGCCGCTGCGGCGCGCGCGCGAACGCGTCGCGCAGCGCCGCCTGGAACTGCTCGCGCTGCGGCCAGTCGGCGCCGGCGATCACGACCTGTCCCGCGATGCAGTTGTGGCCGCTGTTGTGCAACCGCATCGTGACGATGTGCTCGGCCTGGTAGTGCAGGTCGGCCTCGGTCCAGATACCCGGCACGACGATGATCGGCGAGACGCCGCCGAGCTCCGCGGTGATCGGCGCCCGCAGCAGCGGCCGGCCCGCGCGCTTGCGGCGGGTCACCGCGGCGCGGGCGGCGGCGGTCGCCCCCGAGCCCCACACGATCGCGTCGAAGGTGGCCTCGGCGCCGGTGATGTGCACATGGTCGATGCCGTCGTGCCCGGTCAGGTAGGCGCCGACGTCGCCCGCCCCGGTGGCGATGCGCAGGAAGCCGGGTTCGATCAGCGCGGCGAGCGCCTGCTCGAACACCGGCCGCAGCGTGTCCATCGTGGGATTGAGCTTGAGCAGCGCGACCCGGTTGTGCGCCAGCAGTTCGTACAGCACGTCGAGCACGGGGATCGAGGTGATGTTGCCCGCTCCCAGCACCAGCCCGACCCCGCCCGAGGTGGTGGGGGCCAGCTGCGCCAGGCCCGCGTCGGCGCGCGCCTGCGCCTCGGTCACCCCCGGCCGCAGCCAGACCTCTCCGGTGAACCCCGACAGCAGCATCCCGTCGACGGCGTTCGTGGGAAACGTGTGCAACGCGATGCGGTCGCCGGGCGCGGCGGTGGCTCTGATCCCGGTCAACGGGCTCTGCCCGCGAGCGAGCGAGGCGACGGTGTGCGCGTAGGCGTCCAGCGCCACGAGCACGGCGTAGGGCCCGCTCAGCCACTCCTCGCCGGCGAGCGGATGCCCCGGCTCCAGCCCCTTCGACGCGTTGGCCGTGTGCGCCCACTGCGTGGCGACCCGCGCGACCTCGTCGCGCACCCGGCGCAGCAGCCGGGCTCGCTGGTCGAGGGTCAGCAGCGCCCAGCCGCGCGCTCCCTCGTGGAGCACGGCGATGTCGCTATCGAGGCGGCTGCGCAGCTGCTGCGACAGGGCGGGGGCGGCCGGGGCCTTGGCGTGGTTCACGACCGATGCGGGCACGGATGCTCTCCTCTCGCGCCGGGCACAGCGCTGTGCGCCGACGGCGCCTCCAGCTTAGGCGGCGCCCCCGACGGTGTGGTCGGGGCCTTGTAGGGGTTCGCTGTGAGGTGCGGGGGTGCCGTGCGCGGCGTGCTCGCGGCACCGTGCGCGGCGCGCTTGCGGCACCGTCGCGGCATCCGTGCACGGATGCGGGGATCTTCGGCGACACGCCGGGCATCGGCCCTGTGCCCCGGCATGTCGGGCAGGATCCCCGCAGGCGCGGGCCACGAAGGCAGAGCCGTGGCGGTGGCCGGCCTCCTTCGGCCGGTGGTCTGGCCGGGTGGCCGGCCGTCAGTCGGGCGTTCCGCAGGCAACGGCCGGGGCTGTCAGTCGGCCGCGGCCTCGGCCGGGGCCTCGCCCGCGGCCGAGGCCACCGCCTGCGCCACGGCGGCGGCCACCGCGGTCATGCCGCGTCGGGTCTCGTCGAAGCTCGTCGACAGCGGTGACAGCCCGATGCGCAGGCCTGCCGGGTCGCGGTAGTCGGGGATCACGTCCTGCGCCCACAGCGCCGCGGTCACGGCGCGCATCGCCGGATGCGACAGCGTCACATGCCCACCGCGGCGGGCGGCATCCCGAGGCGAAGCGACCGTCACGCCGAGCGGTGCGAGCCACGCGTCGGCCAGGCGGATCGCGAACTCGGTGAGCGCCACCGATTTGCGCCGCACGGCGTCGATGCCCACCTCAGCGAGCAGTTCGAGCGTCTCGCGCATCGCGAGCATGCCGATCACGGGAGGCGTTCCCGAGACGAAGCGGCGGATGCCGTCGGCCGGCACATACACGGGACCCATGGCGAAGGCATCCTCGGCGCCGAGCCAGCCCTGCACGGGCTGGCGCAGCGTCGACTGGTGGCGCGCGGCCACATAGGCGAACGCCGGTGCGCCGGGGCCGCCGTTGAGGTATTTGTAGGTGCAGCCGACGGCGAGGTCGGCGCCCCACCGGTCGAGCTGCACCGGCACGGAGCCCACGGAATGGCACAGATCCCACAGCATCAGCGCACCGGCGTCGTGCGCCGCGGCGGTGAGCGCTTCACCATCGGACATATAACCTGATCGGTATGCGACGTGGCTGAGCACGACCACGGCCGTGCGGTCCGAGAGCGCTGTGCGCAGCAGCGCCTCGTCGACGCCGCTCGCACGGTCGACCTCGATCCAGCGCACCACGCCGCCGCGCTCCGCCGCGATGCCCTCGACGATGTAGCGGTCGGTGGGGAAACTGTCCCGGTCGATCACGAGCTCCACCCGCGCCGGGTCAGCCGCCTGCTGCGCATCGAAGGCGGCCCGGATGAGCTTGTACAGCAGCACGGTGGTGGAATCGCCGATCAGCGTCTGGCCGGGGGCTGCGCCGAGGGCGACGCGGCCGACGTCGTCGCCGATGCGCAGCGGCAGCCGCATCCAGTCCTCGTCCCAGCCGCGGATCAGCCGCCCGCCCCACGCCTCGGTGACGAAGTCGGCCAGCCGGCCCGCGACCGAGCGCAGCGGGCGACCCAGCGAGTTGCCGTCGAAGTAGACGAGTGGCGTCTCAGCCCCCACGAAGCGGTCGCGGAAGCGCGCGAGCGGGTCGGCCGCGTCGAGGGCGGATGCCTCGGCGGCGAAGTCGTGCTCAAGGCTCATCGTGCACCAGCTCCTCTGCGGGCACCACCGTGGCTGCGCCCAGCCACTCGGGAAGGTCGTCTGCGGATGCCGGCGGCGCACCGGGCACGAACGTCGCGATGCCGTGCGGGGGGCGGGCCGACGGCCAGGGATCGGTGAGTGATGCGATCAACGCCGCTGCGCGCACCCCCGCGGCGTCGAGCAGCCGCAGCTCGCGCACACTCACGCCGAGCGGCTGGTCGCCGTTGCCGAGGTCGGTGCCGTAGAGCAGCCGTCCTCCGGCCTCGACGAACGCGGCAGCGTTCCCCCGTGCGCGCTGCGCACTCTCGCCCTCGTGCACGCCGAGGGTGGAGATCCACCGCTGCGTCGCCGCGGCTCGCTCGAGCAGCGCAGGCTCGAGCACTTCGCCGAACACGGCGTGCGCGAGCACATCGATGCCGGCATCGAGCGCCAGTCGTGTCATCCCGGCACCCTCGACATGGGCGACGACGGGCATCCCGCGCCGCCGTGCGGCCGCGACCATCAAGCCCAGCAGTCGCGCGTCGGGCACCGGGCCGGCATCCGCGTGCAGGGCGACCTTCACCACGGTCGCACCGAACCTCTCCTGTTCATCGACGGCGGTCTCGACGGCCGTCGACGAAGCATCGGCGTCGAGTTCGCGCACTGTCGCCGCGGGCGCCCAAGCTCTGCCAGAGGGGTATCCACCGCGCACGGTGAGGAACGCTCCGGCGTATGCGACTGCAGGCATATCGTCGAGGCTGCGTCGTGCCAGCGCAACCGGGTCGCCGCCCAGGTCGACGACAGCGGCGATCCCGTGCGCGGGCAGTGCGGCGATGTCGACCAGGTGCGTGTGCACGTGGTGGTCGATCAGCGGCGGCAGCGCGACGCCGTGCTCGCCGCCGATAGCGCGGTGGCAGGCGCGCGCGCCTTCGCCCAGCAGCGCACGCAGCCGCATCGCATCGGGATGCGTCATCCGGCGCCGCCCTCGGGCGCGCCGATCTGCGTGCGCACCGCGTACAGCTCGGGAAAGAACGTGAGTTCCAGCGCACGGCGCAGGAACGGCACCCCGCTGGAACCGCCGGTGCCGCGCTTGTGCCCGATGATGCGCTCCACCGTCTTCAGATGCCGGAAGCGCCACAACTGGAAGTTGTCCTCGAGGTCGACGAGCTCCTCACAGGTCTCATACGCCGACCAGTGCGCCGCCGGATCGGCGTAGATGTCGGCGAACACGGGCACGAGCTCGGGGCTGAAGGTCCACGCCTTCGTCACATCGCGCTCGAGCACCGCTGCGGGCACGGCGTAGCCCCCCCGGGCGAGCAGGCGCAGGAACTCGTCGTACAGGCTCGGCGCTGCCAGCGCCGACGCGACGAGGTCGTGCGCCTGCGGGTCGGCCTCGAACACGCGCAGCATCCCGGGATGCTTGTTGCCCAGCGTGAACTCGACCGCGCGGTACTGCGCCGATTGGAAGCCGCTCGCGTTGCCGAGCACCCCGCGGAACTGCGCGTACTCGGTGGGCGTGAGCGTGGCGAGCACTGACCACTGGTCGGTGAGGGTGCGCTGGATGTGCTTGACGCGGGCGATGCACTTCAGCGCAGGCGCCAGCTGGTCGTCGCGCAGCAGCGCGCACGCGGTGGCCAGCTCGTGCAGCACGAGCTTGAGCCACAACTCCGTGGTCTGATGCTGCACGATGAACAGCAGCTCGTCGTGGTGCTCCGGCTGCGACAGCGGATGCTGCGCCGACAGCAGCGTCGGCAGTTCGAGGTAGCCGCCATAGCTCATCCGGTCGGCGAAGTCGGTGACCACCGACCCCTCGATGGTGCGGGTATTGCGCTCGACGCCGTCCACCTCGCCAGCCTAGGACCTCGAGCCGTTCGTATGGCAGGAGATTCGGGCCGCGGCGGGCCTGGCCGTCAGGAGGCTGTGCGGCTATCCTGCGAGACGAACACGACACGGCGGCACCGGAGCGTCGGGTGGGCTCAAGGGCCCGGGCAGGGAGGGGCCGAGGTTCCGGCCCGACACCTCAGATCAGGGCGAGCTCGCGCAGCTTCGCCTCGACGTCGGCGTTCGACGGTTCGACGTGATGCGTGGCATCCGGGTAGACCACGACGGGGATGCTCATGCGACCCGAGATCTCGCGGGCGGCGTCGGCGGCCGCGGGGTCGGCGACCAGGTCGACATAGGTGTAGCCGACGCCGAGCTCGTCGAGGTGGCGCTTGGTGCGGGTGCAGTCGCGGCACCAGTCGGCGCCGAACAGGGTGACGGGGGGCGCAGAAGTCATGCATCCCATTCTTCCAGGGTGGAACTGGGCGACCTCTGCACGCCCGGCCGCCACCCGGCTACGGCCTGCCGAGCCCGCGGTAGGTCCACCCCGCCGCGCGCCAGCGCGCCGGGTCGTAGCTGTTGCGGCCGTCCACCACGTTGCGCTGCGCGACGAGCGCGCCGACGGCATCGGGGTCGAGGTAGCGGTACTCGTCCCACTCGGTGACCAGCACCACGACGTCGGCCCCCACGACGGTCTGCTCGAGGGTGTCGCGGTAGTCCAGCTGCGGGTGCAGCGCCCGGGCGTTCGCGATCGCCGCAGGATCGGTGGCGCGCACGTCGGCGCCGAGCCCCCGCAGCCGCACCGCGGCATCCAGCGCGGGCGAGTCGCGCACATCGTCGGAGTGCGGCTTGAACGCTAGCCCGAGCACGGCCACGGTCTTGCCGTGCGCCTGGCCGCCCAGCAGGTCGACGACGTGGTCGACCAGGCGCTGGCGCCGGCGCAGGTTGATCGCGTCGACTTCCTTGAGGAAGGCGACCGAATCGCCGCGGCCGAGCTCCTCGGCGCGGGCCGTGAAGGCGCGGATGTCCTTCGGCAGGCAGCCGCCGCCGAAGCCGATCCCCGCTCCCAGGAAGCGGCGCCCGATGCGGGGGTCGTGTCCGATCGCATCGGCGAGCTGAGTGACGTCGGCACCGGTGACCTCGGCGATCTCGGCCATCGCGTTGATGAACGAGATCTTGGTGGCGAGGAACGCGTTCGCCGCCACCTTCACCAGCTCGGCGGTCGCGAAGTCGGTGAGCACCAGCGGGATGCCGGTGGCGATGACGCCCGCATATGCCTCGCGCAGCACCTCCTCCGCGTGTGCCGACGCCGCCGGCGCGACGGGCAGCCCGAACACCAGACGGTCGGGCGTGAGCGAATCCTGCACCGCCCACCCTTCGCGCAGGAACTCCGGATTCCAGGCCAGCACGGCATCGCCGCCCGCGGTCTCGACCACGGCGGCGAGCCTGGCGGCCGAGCCGACCGGCACGGTGGACTTGCCTGCGATCACGTCGCCGGGCGCCGTGTGCGGCAGCAGCGCGTCGAGCGCCGCGTCGACGAAGCGCATGTCGGCGGCGTTGCCGCCCTTCACCTGGGGAGTGCCCACCGCGAGGAAGTGCAGCCGGGCGCCCGCGGCATCCGCCATCGAGGTCGAGAACCGCAGCCGGCCCGACGCCACCCCCGACGCGAGCAGCTCGGGCAGGCCCGGCTCGAAGAACGGCGCCTCGCCGCGCGTGAGCGCCGCGACCTTGCGCTCGTCCACGTCGATGCCGACGACCTCGTGCCCGAGTTCGGCCATCGCCGCGGCGTGCACGGCCCCCAGATACCCGCAGCCGATCACAGAGATGCGCATCGCCACATCCTATTGAGCCGATCGCGCGAGGGGCGCTTCGGCCTTGGATCTGCATCACCTATGTAACCGCTGGCAGCAGGCGGATTCGGAGGTTCCGCATGGAATCATGGAGCACGCGCCTCGAGCGCCACAGACAGGATCCCCATGCAGCTCACCATCATCGTGCCCACCTACAACGAGGCGCCCAATGTGGCCGAACTCGTGCGTCGGGTGCAGGCGGCGACGACGGCGATCGACGCGGAGCTGCTGTTCGTCGACGACAGCACGGATGACACCCCCGAGGTCATCCGCGAGGTCGCGGCGACCGCGGCGATGCCGGTGAGGCTGCTGCATCGCGACGAACCGCGCGGCGGCCTGGGCGGCGCGGTGCGTGAAGGGATGCTGGCCGCCGAGGCCGATGCCTGCCTCGTGATGGACGGCGATCTGCAGCATCCGCCCGAGGACATCCCCGCGCTCTACCAGCGTTTCCGCCGCGGCGACGTCGACCTCGTGGTGGCGTCGCGCTATCACGACGCCGGCTCGGCAGGCGGCCTCGCCGACCGCTGGCGCGTGCTGGTGTCGCGCCTCTCGACGGCGCTGACCAAGGCGATGTTCCCGATCCGGCTGCGCCAGGTCTCCGATCCGATGACCGGGTTCTTCCTGATCGATCGCCGGGTCGTCGACCTGGCCGCGCTCAGACCGCGCGGCTTCAAGATCCTGCTCGAAGTGCTCGCCCGCCACAGCATGCGGGTCGACGAAGTGCCGTTCGAATTCGCCGATCGGCACGCCGGCGACTCGAAGGCGTCGATGCGGCAGGGGCTGCACTTCCTCACCCAGCTCACGGCGCTGCGCTTCGGCAAGATGTCGGTGTTCGCCCTCATCGGCGGCGTCGGCGCCATCGCCAACCTGGCCATCATGTGGTTGCTGATCCAGTGGGGCGTGCAGTATCTCGTGGCCGCGATCATCGCCGCCGAGCTGACGATCATCGGCAACTTCGTGCTGCAGGAGCGCTTCGTCTTCCAAGACATGAAGGGCGAGGCATCCGGCGTGCGGTCGCGGTTCGCGAAGTCGTTCGCGTTCAACAACGTCGAGGCGCTGGTGCGCATCCCGGTGATCGCCCTGCTGGTGAACACGTGGCATCTGTCGAGCGTGATCGCCGCCGGCATCACCCTCGCGGTGGCGTTCGTGGTGCGATTCATGTTCCACTCGCTGGTCGTCTACGCGCCGCGCACGACTGCGAAGCGCTCGCGGATGCGCGAACTGGTCGACGAGCTCGATGCTCAGGCGGTGTCGCCCGGCGAGCTGTGAGGCGGCGCCCGCGAGATCGGGGGTGAATCTTCCGGCCGATAAGCGTATTCTCATGATCCAACGGCGACTCTGGGGAGTCGACGACGCGATTCGATTGCTGGGGGGACGGCGATGTCGCAGGTGGACTGGGATGCGGACCGTGGGCTGATCACGGCGGCGGTGAGCGGGCAGCGCATTCTGTTGCCCCCGTTGTGGGGCATGACCCCCGCGCCCGACGGGCCCGATCGCCTGGTCATGCGCGGCGACGGACTCACCGTGGCGGTGCAGTTGCTCGCCGATGCGGTGCGACTGGAAGGCGCTTACGACGGTGGATGCTGACCTCGTCGTCGTGGGCGGGGGCGTGGCCGGCACGCTCACCGTGCTGCTCGCGGCGCTGCGCGGGCTGGAGGTCGCGTGGGTGGCGCCGCCGGTCGGCCCGGCCGATCAGTCGGCGCACTGGCACGGCTACCTGCATCGTGGCGCGTTCTTCAACCCGCGCACCGAGGCGACCCTGATCGCCGACCTGGCCGAGAACTGGACCTTCTGGGCGGGGGCAGACCTCGCCCGGTTCCGGCAGCGGGTCGACACTCATGCGGTCGCACCGACGGCGCTGTGGGCGGAGGGCTTCGCCGACCGCATCCGCTCGGCGCCGCAGGTGGGCGAGGTCGAGTGGCTCCCCGCAGGCACCATCACGGTGCCGACCGGCGAGGGCGTGCTCGACGGCCCGGAGTTCCTCGCCGCAGCGCACGCCGCCGCCGCCGCGTGCGCGACGCGCATCGTCGAGCCGTGCAGGTCGATCCGGCGCGACGGCGACGGCTGGCGCGCCATCATGCGCAGCGGCAGTTCGGTGACGGCGCGGCAGGCGATCATCGCCGCGGGCCCGGCCACGGCGGGCCTGGTCGCGGGTCTCGTGCCGACCAGGCGGGTGACGGTGCGCGCGAGCAGGATGCTGGTGCTCCGCGGTGCCGCGCTGCCCCAGGCGGCGCTGATCGCCCCGTCTCATCAGAACGGTGGACTGTTCCTCGCCTCGCGCGTCGGGCCCGGCGGCGAGGCCGTCTGGCTGGTGTCGGACAACTTCTCCACGCCCGCCGAGGAAGGCGTCGATCCGCTGCTGGATGCGTGGTGGGCGTGCTCCATGGTCGAGCGGCTGGCCGGACTGGTCGGCGACGAGCTGCTGCACGGCACGACAGCGACTGCGTACGTCGCTGCGAAGTCGAGTCTGCGCACCGAGGACGTGCTGGTGCCCAGCGACGGAGTCGTGGTCGACGACACCGGCGGGCTGGCGTGCCTCACGCCGGCCAAGTGGTCGAACTGTCCGACGACGGCGCACGAGGTGCTGACCTCGCTCGGGCACCGGCTCGTGTGGGACGACCTGCACCCGCAGCTGTCGGCTCGCATCGCTGCGGCCACCCCGGAGCCTGCGCGGATCGTCGAGACCTGGCAGACCCTCGGCACGGGTACGCCGACCGAGCGGCTGCGCACGCCGGGCCTGCCGACGCTCCTGGCCGCACGCGACATCTTCGCCGCCGCGGCGTAGCGGCATCCGGGCGCCGCCTGCACCGATCAGGCGAGCGGCACCAGTTGCTCGTCGCGCTCGGCGAAGCGCTCGCCGGTCACCGGGCACACCCACTCGTCGCCCGCGCGCTGCAGCGGCTTGCCCGCGCGGCCCACCCAGCCGATGCGACGCGCCGGCACGCCCACGACGAGCGCGTGCGCCGGCACGTCCTTCGTGACCACGGCACCGGCCGCCACCAGTGCCCACGCGCCCACCGTCACGGGGGCGATGCACACGGCGCGGGCGCCGATCGATGCGCCCTGCTCGATGGTGACGCCCACCGCATGCCAGTCGTCGGCCGACTTCAGCGTGCCGTCGGGGGTGATCGCCCGCGGGAACTCGTCGTTCGTGAGCACCGCGGCAGGCCCGATGAACACGCCGTCGCCGAGCCGGGCCGGCTCGTACACCAGCGCGTAGTTCTGCAGCTTGCAGTTCGCCCCGATCACGACGTCGGGTCCGACGTAGGCTCCGCGGCCGATGTTGCAGTCGGCGCCGAGCTGCGCACCGCCGCGCACCTGCGCGAGATGCCACACCCGGGTGCGCTCGCCGATCTCGGCGGAGTCGTCCACGTCGGCAGTGGCCTGGATGACGGCGGATGCGGCAGCGCTCACAGTGGGAACCTCCAGTCGGGGACGGATGCCGCCAGCCTAGTTTTCTTGAGCAGAACTTTGGGAAACCGCCCGTGACGCGCGTGCTGCTCGTGGCTATACTCACGACGGGGAAGGTCTTCGGCTCGCGCTCCTGGGGTATCACCGCGCGGGCTCGAAGGTCTTGATGTGGGTGAGCACGGCTCGCCGATTCGGAAACTGGGGAATCATGGGGAACACGGCGATACGCGTCGACGGACATCGGCGCGGATGGCGGGCACTCTCGCTGTCGGCGATTGTGACAGTGGTCGTGGGCGGTCTGGTGGCCTTCGCGGCGCCGGTGGCGGCACAGGCCGCAGGCAGTTCCTGCGGCCCGACGATCAATCCGATCGCATGCGAGAACTCCAAGCCGGGCACCGACCCGAGCGTGTGGGACATCTCCGGTGCCGGTGATCCCAGCATCCAGGGCTTCGCCACCGACATCAGCGTCAACGCGGGCAACCAGATCAGCTTCAAGATCGACACCAACGCCAAGGCGTACACGATCGACATCTACCGCACCGGCTACTACCAGGGGCTCGGCGCGCGCTACATCACGTCGGTGAACCCGTCGGCTGCACTGCCGCAGACCCAGCCGCAGTGCATCTCGGATGTCACCACCGAACTGTACGACTGCGGCACGTGGGGCGTCTCGGCCTCGTGGAACGTGCCTTCGACCGCGGTGTCGGGCGTGTACATCGCACTGTTGACCCGCACCGACACCGGCGGGCAGAGCCAGATCACCTTCATCGTGCGCAACGACTCGAGCCACTCGGACATCGTGTTCCAGACCTCCGACCCGACCTGGGAGGCGTACAACCCGTACGGCGGCTCCGACTTCTATCAGGGCGGCGGCCCCGGCCGTGCCTACAAGATCAGTTACAACCGGCCCTTCGCCACCCGCGGCGTCAACAACGGCCGCGACTTCTACTTCAGTTCGGAATACGCCACCGTGCGCTTCCTCGAGCGCAACGGTTACGACGTCAGCTATATCGCCGGCGTCGATACCGACCGCTACGGCTCGCTGCTGACCAACCACAAGGTGTTCCTGTCGGTCGGACACGACGAGTACTGGTCGACCGGGCAGCGGGCCAACGTCGCCGCGGCACGCGATGCCGGCGTGAATCTGCAGTTCCTCTCCGGCAACGAGATCTACTGGCACACGCGCTACGAGAACTCCGTCGATGGCTCGAACACCGCCTATCGCACCCTGGTTTCGTACAAGGAGACCTGGTCGAACGCCAAGATCGACCCGTCGCCCACCTGGACCGGCACCTGGCGCGACCCGCGCTTCGCCACCGCCTCCAACGGCGGCACCATGCCCGAGAACGGGCTCAGCGGCACGATGTTCATGTCCAATTCCGACGATCTGCCGATCACCGTGACCGCCGCGCAAGGCAAGCTGCGCATCTGGCGCAACACCCCGCTCGCGTTGATGGCGCCGGGCACGACGCAGGCGCTCGCCCCGCACACTGTCGGCTATGAGTCCGACGAAGACGTCGACAACGGGTTCCGCCCGGCCGGGCTCATCGATATGTCGACGACGACAGGGTCGACGCCTGAGTACCTCACCGACTACGGCAGCGTAGTGGTGCCCGGCACCACTACGCATCACATCACGCTCTACAAGGCCGCCAGCGGAGCGCTCGTCTTCGGCGCGGGCACCATCCAATGGGGCTGGGGGCTCGACCAGACCCACGACGGCAACGGCGCGCCCGCCGACGCCAACATGCAGCAGGCGCAGATCAATCTGCTCGCCGATATGGGCGCGCAGCCCTCGACGCTGATGTCGGGCATGGTCGCCAGCCCGGCCAGTTCCAACACGACGCCGCCGACCACGCAGATCACCAGCCCGACCGCCGGTGCGTCCCTCGCGAACGGCGCGTCGGTCACCGTCACCGGCACCGCGGCCTCCGTGGGCGGCGTGGTGGCCGGGGTCGAGGTGTCCACCGACGGCGGGTCCACCTGGCACCCGGCCACCGGCACCACCAGCTGGACCTACACCTACATTCAGCAAGGCTCCGGCAGCGCCTCCGTCACCGCGCGCGCCATCGACGACAGCGGCAACTTCTCCGCCGCCGGCACCTCCGTGGGGGTGACCGTCACCGGCCCCTACTCCGCGTTCGGCAACGCGGTGCCCGGCACCCCCTCTGCGAACGACTCCAGCGCCGTCGAGCTCGGCCTGCAGTTCACGCCGGCGGTCAACGGGTTCGCCAAGGGCGTGCGGTTCTACAAGGGCACTGCGAACACCGGCACGCACGTCGGATCGCTGTGGGACACCGCGACCGGACAGCGCCTCGCCCAGGTCACCTTCACCGGTGAGACGGCCACGGGCTGGCAGTCGGCGCAGTTCACGCCGTCGGTCGCCGTCGCATCGGGGCACAAGTACACGGTGTCGTACACGGCGCCGAAGGGCGGCTACGCCGCCGACAGCCTGTATTGGCCGTACAAGATGCGGCCCAGTTCGCCGATCACGATCGCCTCCGGCGTCGGTGCGGCGGCACCGGGAGTCTACGGCTCTGTGGGGACGATGCCGACTGCCACGTACCAGGAGGCGAACTACTACGTCGACGTGACATTCGACACCGTGGACAACTCGCCGCTGCGCCTGACCGGCCAGACGCCGCTGCCAGGCTCGTCGAGCGTCGCGCCCACGACGGTGCTCACTGCGACGATCTCCCGATCGGTCGTGCCCGCCACCGTCACCGCGACGGTGAAGGATGCCTCCGGCAGCGCGGTCGCGGGGACGACGACGTACGCCTCGGCGACCAACACGGTGACCTTCACGCCCGCGGCCGCGCTGAAGCCGTCGACCGGCTACACCGCGACGATCACCGCGACCGACGCCAACGGCGTCGGCTTCGCGGTCGGCGCGAACAGCTGGAGCTTCACGTCGGCGGGTGCGAGCCTCCCCGACGGCACCTGCCCGTGCATGCTCTTCCCGGACTCTAGTCAGCCCGCGGTGCCGAGCGCCGCAGATCCGGCGTCGGTGACTCTGGGCGTCGCCTTCTCGAGCACCAGCAACGGTACTGTCACCGCGTTGCGCTTCTACAAGGGCGCCACGAACACGGGAACCCACACCGCGACGATGTGGAGCGCGACGGGCACAGTGCTGGCGACAGGCACGTTCGTGAACGAGTCCACGCAGGGCTGGCAGACCGTCACCCTGTCGCAGCCGGTCGCCGTCACTGCTGGCGCGGCCTACGTGGTGTCGTACAGCGCGCCGGCGGGCAACTACGCGGTGAGCGCAGGCCAGTTCGCAAGCGGGTACGCGCGCGGACCGCTGCAGGTCCCTGCCAGCGGGGGTCGGTATTCGTACTCGGGAGGGTTCCCGACCTCGAGTTCGACGTCGAACTACGGCGTGGATCTCGTGTTCGCGCCGGCGGCCGCCGGTCCCGTGATCGTGGCGACCAACCCGGTCAGCAGCGCGTCGAACGTACCGGTGAACTCGCCGATCACCGTGACCTTCGACACGGCCGCCTCTGCGGCGACGCTCGTGGTCGCCAACGGTGGATCGCCGATCAGCGGGTCGACCTCGCTCAGCGGTGACGGCAAGACGTTGACCTTCACGCCAGCTGCAGCGCTGCCCGCGGGTGCGCTGCTGTCGGCGACCCTGAGCGGTGTGGTAGGGGTCAACGGGGTGAGCGGTGCCGGAGCCTCGTGGAGCTTCCAGACGTCCGCCGTCGGCAGCACGACCGTGACGATGTTCAACGGGGTAGCGCCCACGGGCGCATCCACCGCGACCGACGACAGAAGCGCGGTGATCCTCGGCATGTCGTTCACGACGTCCGCGCCGGGTCAGGTCCAGGCTCTCCGCTTCTACAAGGCGGCCGGCAACACCGGAACGCACGTCGGATGGCTGTGGGGCTCCGACCCGAACTCGCCACTGGCCAGCGTCACGTTCACCGGCGAGACGACCTCCGGCTGGCAGCGTGCACAGTTGAACTCGCCGGTGTCGATCGTCCCGGGCGTTACGTACACCGTGTCGTATCTGGCCCCGACCGGGAATTACACCTACCTCGGCGCGGCCTTCGCCTCGCCGGTGATCAGCGGGCCGCTGACGGCCGCCTCGCCGAACAACGGCGTCTACGTGTACGGCACGAGTGGCCGGCCTACCGCGACCTGGAATTCGACGAACTACTTCGTCGATGTGGAGTTCACACCGACCAGCACCGACGTGCAGACGTTGTTCGGCTACGGGGCGCCGTCACAGCCGTCGACCGCCGATGCCGGACCGGTGGAGGTGGGCACCGCGTTCACCGTCTCGTCGCCGGGCCAGGTGACCGCCGTGCGCTTCTACAAGGGTGCAGGCAACACCGGCACGCATGTCGGTTCGCTGTGGGCGAGCGACGGTACGAAGCTCGCGAGCGTCACATTCACCAACGAATCGGTGACCGGATGGCAGCGTGCTGCGCTGTCCGCCCCGGTCGCAGTCGTGCCGGGTCAGACCTACGTCGTGTCGTACTTCGCACCGGTCGGCAGATACGCGTCGCAGAACGGATATTTTGCGACGGCGCAGACGAGCGGCAAGATCACCGGGCCGGCGGGGGCGAACGGGCTGTATCTCTACTCCGCGACGGGCGGGTTCCCGACGCAGTCGTACCAGTCGTCCGCCTATTTCGTCGATGCCGAGATCGACTTCTCCGGCGGCGGATCGTCGACCCCGACGCCGACGCCCACTCCGGCGCCGACGCCCACTCCGACGCCGACGCCGACGCCTACGCCCACCCCGACGCCGACACCGACGGCACCGGCGCCGGTCAGCCTGTTCACCACCGGCACGCCCACCAATGCGAACACGGCCGCCGCTGCCACCCGCAACGTGGCGACGCGGTTCAAGGCGACCGCCGCGGGGGTGGTCACCGCCATCCGCTTCTACAAGGGCACGAGCAACACCGGCACGCACACCGGCTACCTCTGGAGCGCCACCGGCACCCAGTTGGCCACGGTGACCTTCTCGGGCGAGACGGCGAGCGGGTGGCAGACGGCGACCCTGTCGACTCCGGTGCGGCTGACGGTGGGAGCCGAATACCGCGTCAGCATGTACAGCACCTCGTTGTTCTACGCCGTCACGACGAGCGCGCTCGCGGCTGCGGTGACGAACGGCCCGCTGTCGACAGTCGCGTCGGGCGGAGCGTTCGTCGCCGGTTCGGCCGCGTTCCCGACCACGACGAACGCCAATAAGTACTGGGTGGATGTGATCTTCCAGCCTGACAGTTGAGGTCTGCGTCCGACAGAATCGTGAGTAACGGATCGCGCAGGGGGCGCGGTCCGCCCAGGGAGGGGGGAGCTGAGGTGTTGTCGCGCCTGCGTATCGCTGTGATCGGTGCCGGCTATTGGGGACCGAATCTGGCCAGGAACTTCCGCTCCAGCCCGGATTGGGAGCTGGCCGCGATCTGCGACCTCGACCACGAGCGCGCGCAGCGGGTGGCCGATTCGGTCGGTGGGGTCGACGTCACCACCTCGCTCGATGAGGTGCTCGGCGATCCGTCCATCGATGCCGTGGCCGTGGCCACCCCCGCCCGCACCCACCATGCCATCGTGCAGGCGGCGCTGCAGGCGGGCAAGCATGTCACGGTCGAGAAGCCGCTGGCCGACGAGCTGGCCCGCGGGGCCGAGATGGTGCGCACGGCGAAGGCGCAGGGCCTCGTATTGATGGCCGACCACACCTACTGCTACACGCCCGCCGTGCTGAAGATCCGCGAACTCATCGCCGACGACTTCCTCGGTGACATCCTGTTCGTCGACAGCGTGCGCATCAACCTCGGCCTCATCCAGCCCGACGTCGACGTGTTCTGGGACCTCGCCCCGCACGACCTGTCAATCATGGACTTCGTGCTGCCGCACGGACTCGACGCCGCGACCGTGGCGGCACAGGGCGCCGATCCGCTCGGCACGGGCAAGGCGTGCATCGGCTACCTCACCCTGCCGCTGTCGGGCGGCGCGATCGCGCACGTGCACGTCAACTGGCTGAGCCCCACCAAGATCCGCCAGATGGTGATAGGCGGCACTCAGCGCACCCTCGTGTGGGACGACCTCAACCCGCAGCAGCGCCTCAGCGTGTACGACCGCGGGGTCGACATCTCGCTGCAGTCCAAAGAGACCGCCGACGCCCGCGCCGCGAACATCTCCTACCGGCTCGGCGACACCTGGTCGCCCGCGCTGCCCGAGCGCGAGGCGCTGGCGAACGTCGCGGCCGAGTTCGCCGCGGCGATCCGCGAGCAGCGCGAGGCCCGCACCAGCGGCGACTCCGGCCTGCGCGTGCTCTCCATCCTGGAGGCCGCGAAGGGCAGCCTCGCGGCCGCCGGCGCCCCCTACCCTGTCGATGTGACCCACGGAACGGAATGAACGACATGACTGCACTCGAAGGCGCCAACATCCTCGTCACCGGCGGGGCGGGCACGATCGGCTCGACCCTGGTCGATCAGCTGCTCGCGGCGGGTGTCGCGCACGTCGACGTGCTCGACAACCTCGTGCGCGGGCGCGTCGCCAATCTCGACGACGCCGTCGCCTCCGGCCGGGTGACGCTCGTGGACGGCGACATCCGCGACCGCGAGGTGGTGCGCGAGCTCACCGCAGGCAAGGACGTCGTGTTTCATCAGGCGGCGATCCGCATCACGCAGTGCGCCGAGGAGCCGCGGCTCGCGCTCGAGGTGCTCGTCGACGGCACGTTCAACGTGGTCGAGGCGGCCGCCGAGCTCGGCGTGCGCAAGCTCGTCGCCGCATCCAGCGCGTCGGTGTACGGCATGGCGGAGACCTTCCCCACCGACGAGCGGCACCACCACGAGAACAACGACACGCTGTACGGCGCGGCCAAGACCTTCAACGAGGGGCTGGTGCGCAGCTACCGGGCGATGAAGGGCCTCGACTACGTGCTCTTGCGCTACTTCAACGTGTACGGCCCGCGCATGGACGTGCACGGCCTCTACACCGAAGTGCTCGTGCGCTGGATGGAGCGCATCGTCGACGGCAAGCCTCCGCTGATCTTCGGTGACGGGCTGCAGACGATGGACTTCGTGTGCGTGCCCGACATCGCCCGTGCCAATGTGCTGGCCGCCGCGAGCGAGGTCGTCGAAGGCACCTACAACATCGCGAGCGGCCACGAGACCAGCCTGCTCGAGCTCGCGCAGGCGCTGCTGCGGGTGATGGACTCCGACCTCGGTATCGAGTTCGGCCCCGCTCGCACGGTGAACAACGTGGCCCGCCGGTTGGCCGACACCACCGCGGCGCGGCGCGACTTCGGCTTCGAGGCCACCACGGGTCTCGACGAAGGCCTGCGCGAGCTGGTCGACTGGTGGCGCCCGCTGCGCGAAGAGATCGCCGCGGGCCGCACGGTGAGCGCATCATGAGCGAGCGCATCAACGTCATGGTGCCCTGGCTCGGCCAGGAGGAGGCGGACGCCGTCGCCGAGGCGATCGCCAGTGGCTGGGTGGCGCAGGGTCCGCGTGTGGCCCGGTTCGAGGCCGAGTTCGCTGCCGCCGTGCTCGCGCCGCACGGCGTGGCCGTGTCGAGCTGCACCACCGCGCTGCACCTGGCCCTCGTCGTCGCCGGCATCGGGCCCGGTGACGACGTGGTGGTGCCGTCGTTCTCGTTCATCGCCACCGCCAACGCGGTGCGCTACGTCGGTGCGAACCCGGTGTTCGCCGACGTCGACCCGCTCACCGGCAACGTCACCGGCGCGACCGTGCGAGCCGCGCTGACTTCAGCCACCCGCGCGGTGATCGCGGTCGATCAGGGCGGCGTTCCGGTCGACCTCGACGACGTGCGCGCGGTCACCGATCCGCTCGGCATCACCGTGGTCGAGGATGCCGCGTGTGGCGCGGGCTCCACCTATCACGGTCGTCCCGTCGGAGCCGGGGCGGCCATCACGGCCTGGTCGTTCCACCCGCGCAAGCTGCTCACCACCGGTGAGGGCGGCATGCTCACGACGGCGAACGAGCAGTGGGCGGCGCGCGCGCGCAACCTGCGCGAGCACGCCATGAGCGTGTCGGCCGCCGACCGGCACCGCTCGGTGCTGCCGCCCGCGGAGGAATACACCGAGGTGGGCTACAACTTCCGCATGACCGACCTGCAGGCGGCCGTCGGGCTCGTGCAGCTCGGGCGGCTGCCCGAGATCGTGGCGCGGCGCCGTGCGCTCGCAGCCCGTTATCACCAGGCGATCGCCGGCATCGAGGGCCTGCGCGCCGTCGCCGACCCGGCGCACGGCACCGGCAACTTCCAGTCGTTCTGGGTCGAGGTCACAGACGACTACGCGGTCGATCGAGAGGGACTCCTCGCCGCGCTCGCCCATGCCGACATCTCGGCGCGGCGGGGCATCATGGCCGCGCACCGGCAGCCGCCGTACCGCGATCTCGTGCCTGCGGGCGGGCTGCCCGTCACTGAACGGCTGAACGATCGCACGCTGATCCTGCCGCTGTTCCATCAGCTCGGCGAGTGCGACCAGGACCGCGTGATCGCCGTGCTGCGCGACCCGCAGGCGGGCGCCTCATGACCTCGGGGCTGCTGCTGGTCGGCGCCGGCGGACTCGCCCGCGAGGTGCTCGCCGCGGGTATCACCGGGGTGACCGGCATCCTCGATGACGACGTGGCGCTGCACGGAACGACCATCGGCGGGGTGACGGTGCTGGGCCCCGTGGCGCTGGCCGCCCAGCGCGACGAACAGCTGCTGCTGTGCATCGGGCCGAGCACGGCGCGACGCAGCGTTGCGCGCCGGCTGGCGGAACTGGGCGTGGGCGACGACCGCAGTGCGACGTTCGTGGCGCGCTCGGCGCGCATCGGCTCCTCCAGCGACGTCGGCGCAGGCAGCATCCTGCTCGACGGCGTCGTGGTCACCGCCGACGCGACGATCGGGCGGCATGTCGTGGTGATGCCGCACTGCACCATCACGCACGACGACGTGCTCGACGACTTCGCCACGCTCGCCGCGGGGGTGTCCCTCGGCGGCGGCGTGCGCGTGGGCGAGGCGGCGTACCTCGGCATGAACTGCTCGGTGCGCCAGCGTCTCGAGGTCGGGGCCGACGCGACGGTGGGAATGGGAGCGGTCGTGCTCGAACACGTGCCGGCCGGCCAGACGTGGGTGGGAGTGCCAGCCCGCCAGAAGGGGGAGTCGTCGTGAGGGTGCCGTTCCTCGACCTGGCAGCGCAGCAGGCGGAGGTCGCCGACGAGGTGCTGGCGACCTGGCGCAGGCAGCTCGCCTCGGCCGCGTTCATCGGCGGCCCCGAGATCGCGGCGTTCGAGCAGGAGTACGCCGACTACATCGGCGTACGACACGTGATCGGCGTGGCCAACGGCACCGATGCGCTCGAGCTCGCCTATCGTGCCGCCGGGGTGGGTGTCGGCGACGAGGTGATCATGCCGGCCAACACCTTCATCGCCACGGCGGAGGCGGCATCGCGCATCGGCGCGGTGCCGGTGTTCGTCGACGTCGACGACGAGTTGCTGCTGATCGACCCCGACGCGGTCGAGGCGGCGATCACTCCGCGCACGCGCGCCATCGTGCCCGTGCACCTGTTCGGGCAGACCGCGCCCGTGGAGCGCATCGCACCGATCGCTGCGCGGCACGGCATCCCCGTGATCGAGGATGCCGCGCAGTCGCAGGGCGCGTCCTCGCGGGCCGGTCGCGCGGGCGCCATGGGCGCGATCGCCGCCACCAGCTTCTACCCGGGCAAGAACCTCGGCGCCGCCGGCGATGCGGGCGCCGTGATGACCGACGACGCCGCGGCCGCCGCGCTCATCCGCAACCTGGCCGCGCACGGCAGCAGCGTGAAGTACGTGCACGACCACGTGGGCTTCAACGCGCGGCTGGATGCCGTGCAGGCCACCGTGCTGCGGGCGAAGCTGCGCCGCCTCGACGGCTGGAACGCCGCCCGCCAGGCGGCGGCCGCACGCTACGCCGAACTGCTGGGCGACCTCGACGGGGTGCGGCTGCCCGCCGTGCGCGAAGGCAACGAGGACGTCTGGCACCTCTACGTCGTGCGCGTCGCGGAGCGCGACCGGATGCTGGCCGCCCTCGCCGACGCGGGCATCGGCGCCGGCATCCACTACCCGACACCCGTGCACCTCACCAAGGCATACGCCGCGCTCGGCTACCGCCGCGGGCAGTTCCCGGTGGCCGAAGCGGCCGCCGAGCGCATCCTGTCGCTGCCGATGTTCCCGCACCTGACCGAGGCGCAGCAGCGGGTCGTCGTGCAGGCGCTCTCGGCGGCCAGGACGGGGACCGGGTGACCGAAGCCACTCCGACCGCGACGACGCAGCACCTGCTGCGTGTGATGGTCTGCCCTCACGAACTTGTGATGGGGGGTAGTCAACTCAACGCGATCGACCTGGCTGCCGCGTTGCGCCGACGCGGACACGAGGTGGAGATCTTCGCCCCCGAGGGGCCGATCCTGCCGATTGTGCGCGCGCGCGGCGTGCCATATGTCGCGGCTCCCGCGCGACGTCCGGGATTCGACCGGCGCGGCGCGCGGGCGCTGGAGCAGGAGCTCCGTCGCTTCCGACCCGACATCGTGCACACCTTCGAATCCCACCCGACTGTTGCGTCGGTGCTCGCCTCCCGTCGTCAACCGCACCGGCTGGTCGTCACCGTGATGTCGATGTCGGTGCCCGACTATTTGCCCGACGATGTGCCGCTCACCGTCGGCACCGGGGCTCTCGCCGCGGGCGAGTCGGGCCGTGCGGGGCGGGTCGAAGTGCTCGAGCCGCCTATCGACGCCGCCGCAGATGCTCCGGGGGATCGTGCGGTGGCGCGTGACGCCCTCGGTGTCCCGGCCGACACGGTCGTCGTGGCGGTCGTCGGGCGGCTGTCAGCAGAGCACGAGAAAGCCCGCGGAATCGCACACGCGATCCGTGAGCTCACGGCGGCGAAGCTGCCCGGCCCGATGCTGCTGCTCGTGGCCGGGGCAGGGGACGAGGAGGAGCTGGTGCGGGAGGCTGCGGCCGAGGCGAACGCAAGCGGGGGTAACCTCGGCGTGCGCCTGCTCGGCTCCGTCGATGACCCGCGGCCGGTGTACGACGCCGCCGACCTCGTGTTCGGAATGGGCGGTTCGGCGTTGCGTGCGATGGCTCACGCCAGGCCGGTGATCGTGCAGGGTAGGGAGGGCTTCTGGAAGCTCGCGGCTCCCGACACGATCGAGGAGTTCTTCGAGCACGGCTTCTTCGGTGTCGGTGCGTCAGGCGGACCGGGGGTCGCCCAGCTGATCTGCGCGCTGGCGGCTGACGGCGCGCAGCGTACCCGCCTGGGCGCATTCGGCCGCAGCCTCGTGCTCGAGCGCTTCGACCTGCCGGTGGCCGCCGAGCGCATCGAGCGGATCTATTTCGACGAGTTGCTGATTGCGCGCACCGCATCGCAGCGCGCAGCCGCGCGTCGGCGAAGCGTCCTCCGGTTCGCGAAATTCCGGGTCGCCGTCACGATGCCGTGGCTGCAGCGCGCGGTGCGGGCGGTGAGCGGTCGCCATGGCTGAGGCGAGCCTGCGGCGCAGCGCCTCCCGCGGTGCGGCCTGGAGCGGGCTGAGCACCATCGTGCTGCGTCTCGGTGGACTGGTGGTGGGCATCGTGCTCGCGCGCATCCTCACCCCGGAGCAGTTCGGCGTGTACGCGGTCGCCCTGACCGTGCAAGGCATCCTCATGACCGTCGCTGATCTCGGGCTCTCGGCCGACATCGTGCGCTCCGACGAACCGGAGCGCATCGCGCCGACGGTCGCGACCCTCGGTCTCGCCAGCGGCCTCGTGCTCACCCTGCTCACGGCCGGTGGCAGCACCCTGCTCGCGGGCGCGCTCGGCAGTCCTGCGGCCGCACCGGCGATCGCGGTGCTGTCGGTGACGCTCCTGCTCGGCGGCGCCGGCGTCGTGCCGTACGCGATGCTCACGCGCCGGTTCGCGCAGCGAGAGCTGTTCGCGGTCGGTGTCGCCGACTTCATCGTCTCCACGACGGTCACGCTGATCCTGGTCTCGCTCGGCTTCGGGGTGATGGGCCTCGCCATCGGACGGGTCGCGGCGCAGCTCGTGTCGACGACGATGCAGTTCCTGCTCGCCAGGCGAGTGCCCCACTACGCGATCGACCGTCAAGTCATCGGCCCGGTGCTGGCGTTCGGCGTGCCGATCGCGCTGGCAAATCTACTGTCGTGGACGTTGCTGAACGTCGACAACATCGTGCTCGCGAGGGTCGCCGGCGCCACCGCGCTCGGCTTCTATGTTCTTGCGTTCAACATCTCCAGCTGGCCGATGAGCGCGCTGTCGCAAGTCGTGCGCTCGATCTCGCTGCCTTACTTCTCGCGCACCGGATCAGGTAATGAAGGTCTGGCGGTGGTGACTTCGCTCGCCTGGGCGGGCGCGCTCCCGGCAGGCGGCGTGCTGGCCGCGCTGGCGGCACCCGTCGTGATCGTCGTCTACGGCGGGCGGTGGGAGCCGGCGGCGCCCGTGCTCGCGGCGCTCGGCCTCTACGGCAGCCTCCGCGTCGTGTTCGACATCTTTGCCGGCTACCTGTACTCGCGCGGACGTTCGCGCCCGGTGCTGTGGATCCAGCTCGTATGGCTCGTGGTGCTCGTGGTGGGCATGGGGGTCGCCGCCCGTGCCTGGGGCATCGTCGGTGCGGGCTGGGTGCATGTGGCTGTGGCCGTCGTGGTCATCCTGCCTGCGTACCTGATCGCACTGGCACGCGCGGGGGCGCACGTCGGGAGCATCTTCCGGGCCGCCACCTGGCCGACCCTCGCCGCGATCCCCGCGATCGCGGTCGCCGTGGTGATCCACCTGGTCATCGTCGCGCCGCTGCCCGCGCTTCTGGTCGGGGGGCTCGCCGCCGGCCTGGTGTACGGCGGCCTGATCTTTCCGTGGCTGCGCCGTCACCTCAAGCAGCTGCGCGCCGCGGATGGCGACGTGTCCGGCGGGGATGAGAGAGTGCACTGAGGGGGGACATGAACAGATCCGAATCCAGCAGCGCGATCCGCCACGACCCGCGCCCTGTGCGCCCGGGCGCGACGGTCACCGTCGTGATCGCGTGCTACAACTACGAGCATTATCTGCCGCAGGCGGTGGCGAGCGCGCTGGAGCAGCAGGATGTCGAGGTCGATGTCGTGATCGTGGACGACGTGTCGACCGACGGCAGCCTTGCGGCCGCGAGGGCGCTCGCCGAGGGGGAGCCGCGCATCACCGTGATCGCGAGCGAGCGCAACGGCGGAGCCGTCGCCGCCTTCAACCGCGGCCTGGTCGAGGCGCGCGGAGAGTTCCTGGTGCGGCTCGACGCCGATGACCTGCTCACCCCCGGCGCGCTGGCCCGCGCGGTCGCCGTGATGCAGCAGCTGCCCGCCGTGGGACTCGTGTACGGCCATCCGATCCACTTCGAGGGAGCGGCGCTGCCGCCCGCGCGTACCGAGCCGACCGCATGGACCGTGTGGGACGGCGACGAGTGGATGGCGCTGCGGTGCGTGCGCGGCTCGAACGTGATCACCTCGCCCGAGGTCGTGCTGCGGCGCAGCGTGGTCGACGAGGTCGGTGGGCTGCGGCCGCTGCGGCACGCGCACGACATGGAGTGGTGGCTGCGGATCGCCACCCGCGCCGACGTCGCCTATATTCGCGGCGTCGATCAGGCATGGCACCGCGAGCACGCCGCGAGCCTGTCCACGACGGCGGCCGAGCCGCGGCAGATCCTCGGAGAGGTGCGCAACGCGTTCGACGCGCTGTTCGACGGGCTCGGGCCCGATCATGCCGATCGCCAGCGGCTGCAGGCGGGCTACCGGCGGGCGCTTGCCCGGATGGCGATCGCCTACGCTCGCACCGATCTCGACCGCGGCCGCATCACCGACGACGTGCACGCGTTGCTCGGCTACGCGCGCGAGACCGACCCGAGCATCGTGCGCACCCGCGACTACGCCCGCACCGCACTGCGTGCCGAGCACCCACCGCTCGTGCCCGCGCTGACCAAGGTGCGCGGGGCGGGAAGCCGCCTGCGCCGGCGGATGGCCTACCTGCGGGCCGAGCGACGCTGGCGGCGCACGGGGCTGTACGAGCCGCTCCGGCTGCGCGCGGCGGAGGCGGGATCGTGAGCGGCGGCGTGCGGCATCTCACCGCCCGCGCGGCCCGCGCCGGCGGCATCCTGCGCGAGGAGGGGTCGCTGGCTCTCGCGCAGCGACTCGCCCGCTTTGCGTACCTGCGCCTGGGCGCCGGAGTGCTCAACGAGCCGCTGCACGACGAGGACATCGCCGACTCCGCCGACCTCGCCCTCGCACTGCCTGACGAACGCCCCGCGCGCACCGAGCCGCTGACCGTCGGCTGGGTCACTCTGCCGCCGAGCGCCGGCTCGGGCGGGCACACGACGCTGTTCCGCATGGTGGAGGCCGTCGAGGCGGCCGGGCACCGGTGCGTGCTGTTCCTCTACGACCGCTACGGTGGCGACCTCGCGGCGCACGAGCAGGTGATCCGCACGTGGTGGCCGAACCTGAGGGCCGAGGTGCGCGACGCGGCCGACGGCATCTGCGGGGTCGACGCGGCGGTCGCGTCGTCGTGGGACACCGCGCACATCCTCGCGCGCCGCGGCACCGACCCAATGCGCCGGCTGTACTTCATCCAGGACTTCGAGCCCTACTTCTACGCGCACGGCTCGATGTACGCACTGGCCGAGGACAGCTACCGGTTCGGCTTCCGTACGATCGCGCTCGGCGAGATGGTGGCGGGCCTGCTGCGACGCGAGATCGGCGTCGACCCGGATGTCACCGAGTTCGGCTGCGACACCACGGTGTACCACCCGCTCGACGGCCACGAGCGCACCGGTGTCGTGCTCTACGCGCGGCCGGAGGTGCCGCGACGCGGGTACTGGATGGCGCGGCTCGCGCTCGAGCGGTTCCATGCGATGCACCCCGAGGTCGACATCCATCTGTACGGCGCGACCGTGCGCGGGCTGCGCTTTCCCGCCGTGCAGCACGGCAGGCTCTCCCCGACGGAGCTGAACGAGTTGTACAACACCTGCATCGCCGGCATCGCGATGTCGTTCACGAACATCTCGCTGGTGGCCGAGGAGATGCTCGCGGCCGGGACCATCCCCGTGGTGAACGACGCGCCCAACT
>CAYLMS010000002.1:0-23845 GCA_964384455.1 uncultured Microbacterium sp.
GCCAGCGCAGCACCGCCCCCGGTCGCCGACCCTCACCGAGGCCGGTGACATCCACCAGGGCGGCCAGCACGATCGGCAGCAGTGCCAGCGACAGCACGTTCGGATAGAGCACGCCGAAGTCGAGCATGAGCAGCGGAAACGCGCCGCTCGCCCCCGACAAGGCGCCGGCCGCGAGCAGTGCGGCCGGGCGGTGCCCGACGATCCGGTGCACGAGCGCCACGCAGCCGATCGGCCACACGACGGCGCCCAGCACGACGCTGACGACGTTGATCGCGACCGGCACCGATGCGCCCGAGACCAGCGCGACGGTCGCGGTGAGCGCGTGCCACAGGCTGGGGTAGAAGCCGGGGATGAGTTGCCGCGTCGGGGCCAGCGCGCCGGTGTCCATGATGAACCGCACGGCGTTGAGGTGATAGATGGCGTCGAAGGTCTGCGAGATGTGCGCCGGGCCCCAGAACGCGAACATCAGTCGCGGCGCGATCAACACCGCACCCAGCGCGACGGCTGCGAACGGCGCCCAGGACTGCCACGATCGCACCGGCACGCGTTCCCGGTCGGGATCGGCCGTGACCCGGCGCAGCGCTACAGCGGCGCCGATCAGCAGCAGAGCGGTGACCACCCATGCCGGAATGCCCCAGCGGAACGGCACCACGATGTTGACCAGGCTGGCGGCGCCGATCGCGGCGAGGCTGAGCGGTGCCGCCGCCGTCAGCGCCGGTAATCCGCGCAGGCCGACAAGAAGCGCCGCGACGAGCCCCGGCACCACGAGCACGAGACCGGCGGCCGCGAACACCGGGATCTCTGACGACCACTGCACAGGCCACTCCCCGCTCGCTGCCATCGGGCAGGCGCGTTCGCGCGCCACGTGAAGTGGCGAGTCTACCCGGACGGGCGCGTCCAGTCCCGGGCGGGCCGCACGCATGCCCGCGGCATCCGCTGTGCCACGATGGTGTGCGTGAAGGGCATCATCCTGGCGGGTGGTTCGGGGACCCGGCTGCACCCGATCACACTCGGCGTCTCCAAGCAGCTGATCCCGGTGTTCGACAAACCGATGGTGTACTACCCGCTGTCGACGCTGATGCTGGCGGGCATCCGCGACATCCTGGTGATCACGACCCCGCACGACGCGCCGTTCTTCGAACGGCTGCTGGGTGACGGGTCGCAGTTCGGCGTGTCGATCACGTTCGCCCGGCAGCCCTCGCCCGACGGGCTCGCGCAGGCGTTCACGATCGGCGCGGATTTCATCGGCGGCGACACCGTCGCGCTCGTGCTGGGCGACAACCTGCTCTACGGTCCCGGCCTCGGCTCCCAGCTCAAGCGGCACGCCGTCCTCGTCGGCGGTGCGGTGTTCGCCTACTGGGTGGCCGAGCCCCAGGCCTACGGCGTGGTCGAGTTCGATCGCACCGGCAGGGTGGTCTCGATCGAGGAGAAGCCCGCGCGGCCACGGAGCAACTATGCGATCCCCGGACTGTACTTCTACGACAACGAGGTCGTCGACATCGCAGCAGGGCTGTCGCCGAGCGCGCGCGGCGAGTATGAGATCACGGATGTGAACCTCGCCTACCTGCAGCGCGATCGGCTGAGCGTGCAGGTGCTGCCGCGCGGCACGGCATGGCTCGACACCGGCACGTTCGACCAGATGACCGATGCCGCCGAGTACGTGCGCACGATGCAGCGACGCACCGGATTGTCGATCGGGGTGCCGGAGGAGGTCGCGTGGCGCGAGGGGTTCCTCAGCGATGACGAGCTGCGCAGCCGCGCCGAGACTCTCGTGAAATCGGGCTACGGACGCTACCTGCTGGACGTGCTGGCACAGGGTCGCGACTGATGCGCAGACTCCTCGTCACCGGGGGCGCCGGGTTCATCGGCTCCAACTTCGTGCACCACGTGATCGCCCGCACCGACGACCACGTGACGGTGCTCGACAAGCTCACCTACGCGGGCAACCGGGCGTCGCTGGCGGGGCTGCCGGAGGATCGCCTGCGGTTCGTGCAGGGCGACATCGCGGATGCGGCCCTCGTCGACGAACTCTTCGCCCGGGCCGATGCCGTCGTGCACTACGCGGCCGAGTCGCACAACGACAACTCGCTGCACGACCCGCGCCCGTTTCTCGACACCAACATCGTCGGCACCTACACGCTGCTCGAGGCCGCCCGCCGGCACGGCACCCGGCTGCACCACATCTCCACCGACGAGGTGTACGGCGACCTCGAGCTCGACGATCCGGCGCGCTTCACCGAGACCACCCCCTACAACCCGTCGTCGCCCTATTCGTCCACGAAGGCCGGCAGCGATCTGCTCGTGCGGGCGTGGGTGCGCTCGTTCGGGGTGCGCGCCACCATCTCGAACTGCTCCAACAACTACGGCCCCTACCAGCACGTCGAGAAGTTCATCCCCCGTCAGATCACGAACGTGCTGCGCGGCATCCGCCCGAAGCTCTACGGTGCCGGAGCGAACGTGCGCGACTGGATCCACGCCGACGACCACTCCGCCGCCGTGCTGACCATCCTGGAGAAGGGCCGGCTCGGCGAGACCTACCTGATCGGGGCCGACGGCGAGCGCAACAACAAAGACGTGGTCGAGCTGATCCTCACCCTCATGGGGCGCGATGCCGACGCGTACGACCACGTCACCGACCGGGCCGGCCACGACCTGCGCTACGCGATCGACTCGACCCGGTTGCGCACCGAACTCGGCTGGCAGCCGCAGTACGCCGACTTCGAGGCGGGGCTCGCCGCCACGATCGACTGGTACCGCGCGAACGAGGCCTGGTGGGCGCCCGCCAAAGACGCGACCGAGGCGTTCTACGCGTCGAAGGGGCAGTGAGCAGATGTTCGGCAAGACTCTGCAGCCGGTGGCCACCGGCATCCCGGGTCTGGTGCTGTGGGAGCTGCCGGTGCACGGAGACTCGCGCGGCTGGTTCAAGGAGAACTGGCAGCGCGAGAAGATGGCGGCGGCGGGGCTGCCCGACTTCGGCCCGGTGCAGAACAACGTGTCGTTCAACGACGCGGTCGGCACCACCCGCGGCATCCACGCCGAACCGTGGGACAAATGGGTGTCGGTGGCGACCGGCCGCATCTTCGGCGCGTGGGTCGACCTGCGCGAAGGCCCGACCTTCGGCGCGGTGTTCACCGCCGAGCTCGACCCGTCGCGCGCGATCTTCGTGCCCCGTGGGGTGGGCAACTCGTATCAGACGCTCGAGCCCGACACCGCATACAGCTATCTGGTCAACGACCACTGGTCACCCGACGCCGCCTACACGTTCCTCAACCTCGCCGACGAGACGGCGGCGATCGCCTGGCCGATCCCGCTGGCAGGCGCCGAGATCTCGGCGAAGGATGCGGCGCATCCGCGCCTGCACGAAGTCACGCCCGTGCCGCCCAAGAAGATCCTCGTACTCGGCGCCGGCGGCCAGCTCGGCCGCGCACTGCGCGCCGAGCTCGGCGACGCCACGCACCTGGAGTACGCGACCCGCGCCGAGCTCGACCTCACCGACCCGCATCTCGCCGACGCGCGCCGCTGGCGCGACTACGCCGCGATCGTCAACGCCGCGGCGCATACGGCGGTGGACGCGGCGGAGACCCCCGAGGGGCGCAAGGAGGCGTGGGCGGCGAACGTCACCGGGGTCGCCGCGCTCGCCCGCATCGCCGCCGCGCACGGCATCACCCTCATGCACGTCTCGAGCGACTACGTCTTCGACGGAACGCTCTCCCGGCCGTACCGCGAAGACGACCAGGTCTGCCCACTCGGCGTCTACGGGCAGACCAAGGCGGCGGGCGACGCCATCGCAGCCACGGTGCCGAAGCACTACGTCGTGCGCACCTCGTGGGTGATCGGCGACGGCGCCAACTTCGTGCGCACCATGGCGTCGCTGGCCGAGCGCGGCGTCGATCCGAGGGTCGTCGACGACCAGGTGGGGCGGCTGACCTTCACCGCTGACCTCGCCCGCGGCATCCGCCACCTGCTCGAGGTCGAGGCGCCGTACGGCGTGTACAACCTCACCGGCGCAGGCGAGGCGGTCTCGTGGGCCGACGTCGCACGTCGGGTGTTCGCGCTCGGCGGGCACGACCCGGCGCGCGTGACCGGGGTATCAACCGAGGAGTACTTCGCGAGTGCAGCGGGGCCGGTCGCCCCCCGCCCACGTAACAGCGTGCTCGACCTGGCCAAGATCGAGGCGACGGGTTTCGTGCCCTCGCCCGTGGCTGACTCACTACTGGCACCACGGCCCTGAGCCGCACCAGCATCCGCGCCCGACCGCTCGATAGAATGACGGCATGATCGGAGTCCGTCGCGCGTGGTGAACCGCAACCGACTCCCGCGGTGGGTCAATCGCACGATCGACGCCATCGCCGACCGTCCGATGAGCGCACTCGGTCGACTAGCGGCGCGACGATTCGGTCGGCCGGTGCCGGCAGGGACAGTCGAGGTCACGCGGTTCGCCCCGCTCCCGAAGCGGGTGCTCGTCGCCCCGGTGAACTACTCCGGTCAGGCCACAGCATGGGCACGGGCACTGGAGCAGGCGGACCCGGCGATCAGTGCGCGCAGCATGGCAGTTGACGTGCCCGGCGGATTCGACTTCGCCGCCGATCTGGTGGTGCCCGTCGCCACCTTCCACAACGATCGCGACTGGCAGCGGCGCCAATTCGAGGCAGCCTCGAACGCCACACATGTGCTGATCGAGGCGGCGGAACCCCTCTTCGGCCGGCTCCTCGGGCGTTCGGTGGCAGCGCAGTCTCAGGAGCTCGGGCGGCTCGGAGTGGACGTGGCATTCCTCGCTCATGGCACCGATGTACGCCTCCCCTCGCGACATATCGCCCGCCACCACCTCTCCCACTATGCGGATCCGTCGATCTACGTACCGCGCGCGGAACAGCTCGCACGACGCAACATCGCACTGCTCGAAGCCTCCGGGCGACCGCTGTTCGTGTCGACCCCCGACCTGCTGATCGATCTGCCGACCGCGCGATGGTGCCCGGTCGTTGTCGACCCCTCGCGGTGGGCGCTCCCGCGCGGCCCGCGCGTCTCCCCGTTGCGGGTGATCCACACTCCGTCCGTCGGCACGGTCAAAGGCACTGCGCTGATCCTGCCTGCGCTCGAACGGCTCGCGGCCGAGGGCGTGATCGATCTGACGCTCGTGCAGGGGGTCGCCTCGCAACGGATGCCGGCGATCATGGCCGATGCCGACGTGCTGGTCGACCAGTTCCGCATCGGCTCGTACGGGGTCGCGGCCTGCGAGGCCATGGCTGCAGGCTGCGTCGTCGTAAGCCACGTCACCGAAGAGGTGCGCACGCACGTGCAGAAGATCGCGCGGCGTCCGTTGCCGATCGTCGAGGCCACGACCGAGTCGCTCGAACACGTGCTGCGCGGGTTGGTCGATGACACCGACCTCGACGCGCTCCGTGTGTCGAGTGCCGAGTTCGTCGAGACCGTGCACGACGGGCGGCTCGCTGCACGCGCGCTGCGCGACCATTGGATCGACGCCGCGCTTGATCCAGTAAGGGGCGACAACTGATGCATCCCGTGGTCGAGCGCGTATGGAAGTGCGTACCGAAACCCGTCCAGGACACCGTCGCCAGCACCGTGGACCGAGTGCGCGGCGTCACACCGCCACCGCCGCCGGCACCCGACCCGACCCGCGCGGCCCGCGTGCTGATCGGGCCCGTGAACTATGCAGGTCAGGGCTTCCGCTGGGCACGGGCGCTCGAGACCACGGGTCGCGTGTCGGCCCGCAACTATGTCCACAGCGAGAACAACGTGCTCCAATACGACGCTGACTATCGGGTGTCGTGGCGCATGGCGGAGCATTCCCGTTCCTGGCAGCGCTCCATGCTGGCGGCGATCGGCGAGGGCTTCACCCACGTGTTGATCGAGGCGTGCTTCCCGGTCCTGGGAGGCATGCACTCGGGCGACGTGCGCAGGCAGGTCGAGCGGATGCTCGCACAGGGCGCAAAGATCGCCATCGTCGGTCACGGCACGGACGTCAGGCTTCCGTCGACCCACATGGCCGGCAGCCGATGGTCATACTTCCACGACGACATCTGGGTGCCGTCGGCACTGCTGGAGCCGTCCGTCGCCGCCAACCTGAAGCTGATCGCGGACCTCAGACTGCCGACGTTCGTCTCCACGGCGGGACTGCTCGTCGATCTGCCCGACGCGCACTTTGTCGGAGTGGTCGTCGAGCCGGAGAAGTGGGCCACCGAGCAGAAGCCGCTCGACGGTCCGACACTGCGAGTGGTCCACGCGCCCACCAACCCGAACCTCAAGGGAACCCCCAGCCTGACGCCCGTAGTCCGAAAGCTCGAGGCGGAGGGCCTCATCGACTACCACGAACTACGCGGCATCCCGAATGCCGAGATGCCCGAAGTCTTCGCAGCCGCCGACGTCGTGCTCGACCAATTCCGCACCGGCGACTACGGGGTCGGCGCCTGCGAGACCATGGCCGCCGGACGAATCGTACTAGCGCACGTCACGGATCAGGTGCGCCGAGTGGTCGAGGATCGCGCCGGGATGCCGCTGCCGGTCGTAGAGACCACGCTCGACAGTCTGGAGGGGGTGCTGCGCGACATCGCCGAACGTCGTGACCACTACCGTGCGGTCGCGCAGTCGGGGCCGGAGTTCGTGCGTCGGCTGCACGACGGCAGGTTCTCCCGCGATGTGCTGATGACGCACTTCATCGAGGCCTGACGTGCGCGCCACGATCGTCTCGCGGATCTATCCACCGGAACCGGCCGCGGCGGCACTGTTCCTCGGTGCAGTCACCGCGGCCCTGCAAGAGGCCGGCCACGAGGTGCGCGTGCTGACCGCGCGCCCGCCACGGTCACTCGCCCACGACCGGCCGCCTGCCCATGTGCGCACGTTTCCCGTGCTACGCGACCGCAACGGCTACGTGCGCGGCTACCTGCCCTACCTGAGCTTCGATGTCCCCGTGCTGTTCAGGCTGCTGTTCTCCCGCCGGGCTGATGTCGTGCTGGTCGAGCCGCCGCCCACCACCGGGGCGGTCGTGCGCCTGGTGTGCGCGGTGCGTCGCATCCCCTACGTGTACGACGCGGCCGACATCTGGTCGGACGCGGCCGGCATGGCCACCAGCTCCTCCACCGTAGTGCGCGTGCTGCGGATGATCGAGAGGTTTGCGCTTCGCGGTGCAGCTCGACTGGTGACGATCTCGGCAGACGTCGCACGGCGCCTCGCTGAGTTGAACATCAGGCGCCCCGTCCGCATTACCGGGTTCGGCGCCGACACTCAGACCTTCGCATACCGCCACGCAGACCGCGCGCCCTATTTCGTCTATGCGGGCAGCTACTCGACCTGGCATGGAGCCGAGGTCGCGCTTGACGCGCTCGCTCTCCTGCGCACGGATCACGCCGACTACCGCCTCGTAGTGATCGGCAACGGCGACCCCGCCGCCCTTCGCGCACGGGCCGACGAACTCGGCGTCGCCGATTCTGTGACGGTGCTGCCCCCGATGGCAGCCGAAGCTCTCGTCGCGCACCTGGCGGCGGCGACGGCATCGATCGCGACACTTCGGCCGGGAACCGGTTACGACTACGCTTTCACCTCCAAGGCATACTCGTCGCTTGCCGTCGGCTGCCCCGTGGTGTTCGCGGGGCCCGGCCCCACCGGTCCCTTCCTCGAAGCGGTGAACCGGCATGTCCGGGCGGGCAGGGCAGTGCCCTTCGACGCCGTTCGACTCGCCGAAGCCTTACGGCATGAGATCGAGGACCCTGCGTCGCCCCGCCAACGCAGGGAACTCGCGGCGTGGACGGCGCGCGAACACTCGATGCAGGCTGTGGCGCACCGCGTGCGCGAGGTGCTTGAGGACGCAGCTGGGGCGACGCGATGAGCGCCCTGATCGGCTGGGCGATGTCGCGCCGCGATCGTCTGCCGCGGTGGGCGGCGCGCGCGATAGAGGCACCGGCCGCCGAGCCGGACAGCGTCTTCGGCCGGCTCGGTTCCCGGTTGTTCGGCGGGCGCGAGGCGCAGGTCACGGCGGTGCCTGCCACACTCGTTCGCGTCTACATCGCGCCGACCAACTACGCCGGCCAGGGCTATCGCTGGGCGCGCGCGTTGGAGGCAGCCGACTCCGCCATCGGCGCGCGCAACATGGCCGTCGCGCTACCGGGGGGCTTTCGCTTCCCCGCAGACACGAACGTCTCGTTGGGAGTGGTGAACTCCTCGACCGACTGGGCCCAGCAGCAGTGGAGTGCTGTCACCCGGTTCACGCACGTGCTCGTCGAAGCGGAGCGGCCACTGTTCGGCCGACTGTTCGGTCGCCGACTGGTCGATGAAATCGCCGCACTGCGCGAAGCGGGCGTGAATGTCGCGTTCTTGGCGCACGGCACAGACGTGCGCGACCCTGAACGCCATCGCGCACTCACCCCCTGGTCGCCGTACCCCGAGGACCCGCGCACGCCCGAGCTGCAGAGCACCTCGCGGCAGAACGTGCACATGCTCGCCGAACTCGGGCTGCCGGCATTCGTCTCCACCCCGGATCTGCTCGTCGACGTCCCCTGGGCTCACTGGTGCCCGGTCGTGATCGACTCGGCGCAGTTTGCCAGCTCTGCTCCGGTCCTCGAACGCCCGCGCCCGCGCGTGATCCACGCGTCGAGCGCACCGATCCAGAAGGGGAGTCATCTCCTCGCCCCGGCATTGGAGGCGCTGTCCAGCACCGACCGGATCGACTTCTCGCTGATCCCACCCACCCCCGCCGCCGAGATGCCTTCCGTGTTCGCAGACAGCGACATCGTCCTCGACCAGTTCCGCCTCGGGTCCTACGGCGTGGCCGCCTGCGAGGCGATGGCGGCCGGCCGGGTCGTTGTGGGTCATGTGCTCCCGTCGGTGCGCGCTCACGTCATGCAGGAGACGGGGCTGGAACTGCCGATCGTCGAGGCCACCCCGGACACCCTCGCCGAAGTCGTGGGTCGACTCGTCGACGACAGACAGCAGGCGCGCGCGCTCGCCGCGGCAGGCCCTGCGTTCGTGACCGCCGTGCACTCCGGTCCCGCATCCGCCCGAGCACTGCTCGATCGCTGGGTCCGACGCCCCTGAGCGATCACGTCGCAGGCACTGGCGCTGCCCGCATGGCGTCCCTGGCATCCTTCCATCGTCGCAGCCGCTTCTCCATCGGCCTCTCCACGAAGTGGTGCAGCGCCCAGGCCGCAGCGACATCGATTGCGAGCAGCAGCAGCAGCCAGCCCAGATTGCGCCATGACGGCGGTTGAGCCCCGAAGAGTCGCAGCGCGAGGTAGATGAACGTCGCGTGCACAAGGTAGAACGCGTACGACCATTCACCGAGACGCACCTGGATGCGCGCCTCGAAGCGGCTTCGCCTTCCAGCCAGCGTGTGACACGCGATGCCGAGGATCGCAATCGCGCACGCCACGGTGAACAGTTGGTTGCCGAACGCAGGCACGAGCCAGACGACGGGAGCCGTGGGTGCGTAGTGCATCACGTAGGCGATGCCGCCCACGACGAGCGCCAACACAGCCACTCCGATCAGCGGCGAGATGCGCACCCGCCAGCCGCATCGCACGGCCCACGCCAGTGCCATCCCAGCCACGAATTCCGGCAGGTGAACGATCGGGTTCGGCACCGCCGCCCACCACGATCCTGCGGGAGCGGTCAGTTGCAGCGCCCGATAGCCGAACGGCACGAGCAGCGCGAGCAGCGCGACGATCAGAGCCGAGCGGCGTCCGCGCGGCACGAGGATGCGCGAGATGTAAGGGTGCAGCGCGTAGAAGAACGCCTCGCAGGTCAGGGTCCATGCCGCGGGATTGCCCGAGAACAACACCGTCGGCGCCAGCCACCAACCCTGAAGCAGAACGACGGACAACAGCAGCACCGCGGGGTCGAACGGCTTCAGGAAACTGCCGGCGGGGATCGCTCCTAGCGTGTAGAACACGGGGATCGCCAGCAACAGCGCCACGAAGTGCGATGGGTAGATGCGCGCGAACCGGCGCCAATAGAACGTCGACTGGCGCACGCCAGGGCGTGCCGACCACGTGAGCACAAAGCCCGACAGGACGAAAAAGAATGTCACCCCGAGGTAACCCTGGGCGAACACGGTCGCCAGCGGCCCTGGAATCGGTGCGAACACCAGGATGTGGTACAGGAAGACGATGAACGCCGCCCACCAGCGCAGACCGGTGAGCGCATCGAGTCGCACGGTCGGTGCGGCGAGGGTCGTGTTCGTCAGTGCGGGGAATCCTTCGGTCACGCGGCGGGCAGGATGATTCTACCGCCCGGTCGGCGGTGCACCGTGTGGGTAGGCTCGGAGGATGACACAGCCGCTGGTCGATGTGACGATCGCCGTGCACTCGGCCGCCCGCCCGATCGCGAGAGCTGTGGCTTCAGTCGTCGAACACACCTCGACGCCGGTGCGCGTGACCGTCGTCGCACACAACATCGACCCGGCGTTGATTCACGCGAATCTCGGCGAATATGCGCGTGATCCTCGCGTGCGACTGATGGAACTGTCGGATGGCATCAGATCACCTGCCGGCCCGATGAACCATGGGCTGGCTGCCTCCGATGCCCCCTTCGTGGCCGTGCTCGGCTCGGACGATGAATTCGCCCCTGGTGCGATCGACTCGTGGCTGCGCCTGCAGCAGGAGACAGGCGCATCCACCGTATTGGCTCGGATCGTCCTGGGTGCTCGCGGCGCTGATCCGTATCCACCGGTGCGCGACGGGCGCCGCACGCGACGACTCGACGCACGCAAGGACCGGCTGTCGTATCGCAGCGCCCCTCTTGGCTTGATCGATCGAACCCGGTTCGGCGATCTGCGCTTCACGGAGGGTCTGCCTTCCGGCGAGGATTTGGCGTACTCGGCGACGCTATGGTTCACCGGCCGGAATCTCGCCTACGACCTCACCGGTCCGGGCTACATCGTGCACGCGGACGCCGAGGACCGGGTCACGTTCGCTCCCCGGCCAGTCGCGGATGACTTCGCGTTCGTAGCCGCCATCGAGCGCACGCCGTGGTTCCCGCGACTCGGTCGCCGGGACCGGGTGGCATTGGCCGTGAAGATCCTGCGCGTGCACTTCTTCGACGCCGTTCTCGCACGTGTGCGCAGCGACGAGGGCATCGCTGGGCACCGCGCTGCCCTGATCGCCGTGCTGAACCGTATCGAGTCCCTCGCCCCGGGAGCTGTGGCGCTCCTGGCCCGGGCCGATCGAGCAGTCATCGACGAGCTGAACGCTCCGGATCCCGATCCGGACCGCATCCTCCACCTCCTGGACGCTCGATGGAACTACCGGTCGGTCGCCTCCCTGCTGACACGCAACCCGATCCTCGCGCTGCATCGGCAAGGCCCGCTGCGGACGCTGCGCGCGGGGATGCGCGCCACTACGGCCACCTAAAGCCCTGGCGTCCTTGGAGACAGCCCCGCCAAGGCCACCTGCTCGGCGAACGACGGCAGTTCGGCGACCACCTCGTCGAACGTGCCCTGGCTGACGATCCGGCCGTTGTCGACGTAGCAGATCCGGTCGTAGTCCTTGATCGTCGAGAGGCGATGTGCGACCGAGATCAGCGTGACCTCGCCTTGCAGCGCACGGATCGCCTTGGTCACCTCGTCCTCGGTCTTGGTGTCCAGCGAACTCGTCGCCTCGTCGAGCACCAATACGAGCGGGTCCGTGTACAACGCGCGTGCGATCCCCAGCCGCTGCTGCTGACCACCCGACAACGACACACCACGCTCCCCGATGCGCTCATCGATCCCGTCGACCCGCTCACCGACGAGCGCCGCCAGTTGCGCCCGCTCGAGCGCTCGCGCGACTCGCTCACGATCGACCTCGTCGCCCCAGGTCAGAGCGACGTTCTGCGCGATCGTTCCGTCGAACAACGCCACCCGCTGGGGCACGTAGCCGACACGACCGCGCCACTGCCTGAGCACCGAGGTCAAGTCGTCGTCGTCGATGCGGATGTCGCCGGACGACGGGAGGCTCAGACCGAGCAGCAGGTCGATGAGCGTGGACTTCCCCGCCCCGGACGGACCCACGATGCCCACCGAGCTGCCCAGGGGGATCTGCAAGGACATTCCGCGAATGACATCCTGCGACGCCCCCGGATATCGGAATCGGACGCTCTCGAGCACCAATCGTCGCGGGCTGTCGGACAGCACCGCAGTGTCGGCGGGAGCCGTCGATGCCTTCATGTCGTTCTCGGATGCGATCAGGTCGCCTACCACGTCCGAGGCGGAGGGAATGCTGGCGACGGCTTGCACGATGCCGCCCTGGATGCCATTGATGGCGGGGATCAACCGGAATCCGGCGGTGGCGAACAGTGCGACGGAAGTCAGTGCAGCAGTGAACCCTCCCTGGAGGTAGGAGAATCCGCCGACCAGGAGGATTCCGCCGATCAGGGCCGCCTCGAAGACGAAGCCCGGGACGATTCCCAGGATCGATCCGTTCGCACGCGCGCGCACGGAGCGCAGCCTGTTGTCCGTCACGAGTGCTGCGACGTCGCCGAGCCGATTCCGAAGACTCAGCTCCTTGAGAGCCTCCATCATCTCGGTCATCAGAATGGCGACCCGGTAGCTGTATTGGAGGTTGACCTGCGCCGCTTCGAGGGCACGCTTGGTGACGAGTTGGTGAACGAGCAACGCGATCAGGGACAGGTATCCGAGCGTGATCACCGAGATCATGGGGTTGACCACGAGTAGCACCACGAGGACGAGCACGAACGTGCACAGCGCTGCCGGAACCCGCATGAGCGGCAGCAGGAATCCCGCCATCGTGTTCGCGATGCCGGCATCGGCGATCCTGGTGATCTCGGCGACCGATCTCTTCGAGCGCTGCTCCCAACTCGAGTTGATGTAGGCGCGGAACATGCGGTCGCCGATCGCCAGCTCGTACCTGGCGAAGCGCCGGGTCGCGTGCCAGTGCAGCAGCAGCGACAGCGCCGATTTCGTGATGATCAGCACGCAGGCCAGCAGTGCGAGCAGCGGCGCCGTGTCCGGCGTGACCTCGCCGATCAGCGGGAGGTGCAGCGAGCCGCCGGTGAGAGCCGGCCCGATCACGATAGCGAGCGTCGACACGGCGACGACGTCGAGGATCGTCACTGCTGTCGTGGCGACGACGTACCAGACGAAGTACCGGCGGGCACCGTCTGGCAGGAGCGGCATCAGCTCCTTGAGGACGGACCACACCCGCTTCACGGGCTCACCGCCTTCTTCCCGCAGGGGTGAGACATCAGAACGCGACCACGACGCCCGTGCGCGCGGAGGTCAATGCACCGTCGACCACGTCGAGCGTGTGCAGTCCCTGCTCCATCGTGACGACCTCGCTCGCCATTCCGAGCACCGCATCTCGGAATGCCTCATGCTCCACTCGCAGCGGTTCGCGCTTCGCGAAGGAGAATCGCGTCACGTCCCCCTCGGAGACGCCGCGGAAGGCCGACACGGACTCCCACTCGAAGGGGATCGTGCCATTGGCATGGAAGGTGAGGTCACCGGTCGCCGTGTCGGCGATGTATGTGCCGCGCTCTCCGGTGACGACCGTGACCCGTTCCTTCATCGGGCTCAGCCAGTTGACGAGGTGATTGACGATGATGCCGTTCGACAGGCGACCGGTCACCGCGATCATGTCCTCGTGATCGCGGCCGCTCTTGAACGTCGTCTGGGCGAACACGCTCTGGTAGTCGCTCTGCGCGACCCACGCCGTCAGATCGATGTCATGAGACGCCAGATCCTTGGCCACCCCGACATCCGCGATCCGGGCGGGGAATGTGCTCTGGCGACGGGTGGCGATCTGATACACCTCGCCGACGTCGCCCTGCTCGAGGCGTCGGCGCAGCTCCTGCAGGGCAGGGTTGAAGCGCTCGACGTGGCCCACGGCACCGACCAGTCCACGGCTGGCGAAAGCGTCGGTCATGCGGCGTCCTGCGGCCACATCGTGCGCGATCGGCTTCTCGACCAGGGTGTGTACCCCGGCGGCGGCCAGCGTGAGCGCCGCAGCCTCGTGGAACTTCGTCGGCACAGCGACCACCGCCATGTCGATACCGGCGTCGATCATCGCGTCGAGGTCGGGCAGAATAGCGAGATTGCCGGCCACCCCATGCGGATCCCCCGCGGGATCGGCGATGGCGACGAGTTCGATGCCATCGACCTCGCGCAGCACCCGCGCGTGGTTGCGCCCCATCATGCCCACGCCGAGCAGGCCGGCGCGCAGCACCATCAGGCGCCTGCCCGTGCGACCGTGTTCACCGCGACGACGATCCGCTCGAGGTCGCTCTCCGACAGCGACGGGTGCACGGGAAGCGAGACTACCTCGCGCGCTGCGCGCTCGGTCTCGGGCAACTCCAGCCCCGGCGCGTAGCCGGCGAGCGACGGCAGACGATGGTTGGGGATCGGGTAGTAGACACCGCTGCCCACCTGGTGCTCGTCCCTCAGCGCCGCCGCGAACCCGTCGCGATCGTCGGTGACCCGCACCGTGTATTGGTGGTAGACGTGCACGGCGCCGGCCGCGACGGGCGGCACCACGACCCCCTGCAATCGTGCGTCGAGGTAGGCGGCGTTACGCTGGCGGGTCGCCGTCCACGCGTCGACCTTGGTCAACTGCACGCGGCCGATGGCGGCGTGGATGTCGGTCATCCGCGCGTTGAAGCCCACGATCTCGTTCTCGTACTGGCGTTCCATGCCCTGATTGCGCAGCAGCCGTGCCTGGCGCACGATGGTGTCGTCGGCGGCGGCGATCATGCCGCCCTCGCCGCTGGTCATGTTCTTGGTCGGGTAGAGCGAGAACATGGCGAAGTCGCCGAAAGTGCCGACCGGGCGGCCGTCGATCGCGGCACCGTGCGCCTGTGCGGCATCCTCGTACAGTGCCACGCCGTGACGCCGGGCGATCTCGCCCAGTTCGCGCATGCGCGCAGGGTGTCCGTACAGGTGCACCGGCATGATCCCCTTGGTGCGCGGAGTGATTGCCGCCTCCACCGACGCAGGGTCGAGGGTGAACGTCTCCGGCTCGATGTCGGCGAACACAGGCGTCGCACCTGTCAGCGCCACCGAGTTTCCGGTGGCGGCGAACGTGAACGACGGCACGATCACCTCGTCGCCGGGCCCGACGCCGCACGCCAGCAGCCCGAGGTGCAGGCCGGCGGTGCCTGAGTTCACCGCCACCACCGCGCGGCCCTGCACGAAGTGTGCGGCGAACTCCTGCTCGAATGCGGCCACCTCGGGGCCCTGCGCCACCATGCCGCTGCGCAGCACGCGGTCGACGGCCGCGCGCTCCTCGTCACCGATGATCGGCTTGGCCGGGGGGATGAACTCGCTCACTGATCCGCCTTCCTGCGAGTCCGTGCGCGCGGATGCGCTGCGTCACCGGGAACTCACTGCGCCCGGATCGGATGCCTCGGGCAGCAGTCGATTCTATCCCGTCTGCCAGAATGGAACTGTGAGCAGCCCCGGCCCTTCGGCGCCCCGTGACGCGGAGGCATGGGTGGTCATCCCGCTGTACAACGAGGCCGACGTGATCGCCCGTGTGGTCGACGACCTGCACACCGCGTTCGAGAACGTCGTGTGCGTCGACGACGGCTCGACCGACGGCTCCGCGAGCGTTGCGGCAGCCGCGGGCGCACGGCTGATCCGCCACCCAATCAACCTCGGCCAGGGTGCGGCGCTGCAGACCGGGATCTCGTTCGCGCTCTCGCATCCGAACGCACGCTACATCGTGACCTTCGATGCCGATGGCCAGCATCGCGTGGAGGACGCGGTCGCGATGCTCGCGCGGGCACGCGCCGACGACCTCGCGATCGTATTCGGCTCGCGCTTCCTCGACGCGCGCACCCGCCCCGGCTGGATGAAGAAAGCCGTGCTGAAGACCGCCGTGTTGGTCACCAACCTCACGACCGGGATGACGTTGACCGATGCGCACAACGGCTTGCGGGTGATCCGTCGCGACGCGGCCGAGCAACTCGACCTGGTGCAGGACCGGATGGCGCACGCGACGGAGATCGTCCTGCAGTTGGGAAGCACGGGCCTTCCCCGCGCCGAGCACCCCGTCGAACTGCTGTACACCGATTATTCGAAGGCGAAGGGACAGAGCATCCTGAACTCGGTCAACATCCTCGTCGATCTGCTGATCCGGTAGTCGCCATGTGGATCCAACTCCTGCTGATCGCGGCCTTGCTGGTGCTCACGGTGATCGTGATGCGCGGCACCCGCGCCGACAGCCACCTCGCCATCCGCCGCATCCTGTTCGGAGCGTTCGCCGTCGTGGCGGTGCTGTCGGTGCTGTTCCCGCAGTGGCTCACATGGGTGGCGGGGCTCATCGGCGTCGGCCGCGGGGCGGACCTGCTGCTGTACGCGCTGATCGTGCTGTTTCTGGTGTTCGTCTACACGCAGTACCGACGCAACCGCGCGATGCAACGGCAGCTCACGCTGCTGGCGCGCAAGCTCGCGCTGCTCGAAGCATCCGATGACGGGTCGACGGGTGGTGCGGACCCCTCAACTGCACGCGGTGATGCGCCAGAGCGACGCTGACGCTCCTTCGCGCGCGACGAACACGAACCCCGGCTGGCCGGCGAACCGCGTCATTCCAGGCATCACCATCCGGCCCGGGGTGTCTTCCCCTGGGCCGAAGTCGAGCACGTAGTGCGGGCTGCCGTAGTCGGCCAGCGCCGTGCACACCTGCGGATCGTGCGCCGCATCGCGCAGACGCTCCGCCAGCACCTGCCAGGCGGCGGTGCGCGGCCACGACCAGGTGGCCGGAAACACGTCGACACCACTGAGCATGTAGCCGAATGCTGCACCGGTGGAGGGGTTCGCGATCACCCGTGAACCAGCCGGCACCAGCGTGTCCAGCCGCTCCAGCAGCGCGCGCTTGGGCGGTGACAGGTAGCTGGAGCCGTTGATGGCATACCGCGACTGGTGATCGTGCGAGCGCTCGATCGCGAGCGGCATCTGCACCACGGGCGCGAGCACCAGCCCGGCCGCCCCGACCACCGCGACGACGGCCAGTGCGGCGATGCTGGGTCGCGCCGACGACGCGCGCGACCCCGGCCGATGCAGTGCGCGCGAAAGCCGAGCCAGCAGTCCACTGAGCCCCACCGCCGCGAGTGGGATGACAGCGAGCGGAGCGAGCGCCGCCACCCGGTAGGGGTCGCCGTACCAGGCGCCCAGCAGCAGGTTGCGCAGCTGCGGCTGACCGATCGCGGCGGCGATCACGTACAGCATCGCGAACGCCGCCCACGCCCCCACCAGCCATCGCTGAGACGGCCGACGCAGTGCCAGCACCAGTCCGGTCACCAAGAGCAGGCTCACCCCGACAGCCGCAGGGAGCCCGAGTTGCCGGTTGACCACCACGTCGACCAGAGCTTCGACCTTGCCTCGAGTCGGCGGCCAGATCGAGCCGCCCGCAAGGCGGGTGAGCATCACCCAGAGAAGCGCGAACACGAGCCACGACCCCAGGAGCGGCAGCAGCGAGCGCAGCACCGGTGCGCCGGCACGCCTCGCCGAGATGGTGCGGTCGATGCTTCGCAGCGTGAACCACGCGAGCACGATGATCGCCCAGGTCAGCACCGACGCAGGCTGTGCGAGTGCGATCGCTCCCACGCCGCCCAACACGACACAACACAGCGCGACAGCCAGCGTCCGGCGGCGCATCGGTGCGGCGGCCCGCACCCAGCGCGGTGCGAGCAGCGCTGCAGCCGCCACAGCGGGCACCAGTGCGAGCGAGAGCGCATACGCGTACACGACCCCCCACTGGAACATCAGCAGCGGAAACGCGAGCATCGCCGGCGACAGCGCGGCGGCCAGCGCGACCGGTGCGATGCCGGCCGATGCCGCCCTGGTGAGCAGCACAATCCCCGCCGGCCACACTGCGCCGACGATCACGAGCGCCACCATGTTCGCCGCCACCGGGATGCTGGCACCGCTCGCCATCACCACCACCGAGGCGATCGCGTGCCATGCGGACGGATAGATGCTCGCGACCCCCATGAACCCGGTGAGGTGCAGCGGCGACGCCGACCCCGACTCCAGGATGTATCGCACGGCGTTCAGGTGGAACGTCGCATCGTTGGTCTGCGAGATCGCGCCGGGTTCGCCGACATAGAAGCAGAACCGCAGCACGCCGAGGCTGATGCCGATGGTGAAGCCAGCGGCCAGCAGCGCGGCGGAGCGCCGCGTCGGCCTTCTCACCGGCACTCGCAGACGCAGGGCCAGACCCGCGATCCACGCGAGCGCAGCGACCAGCAGGCATCCCAGCGTCACCGACCACAGCGCCCACGGGATGCCGGCTGCGCCGAGGAGAACCGCGAGCAGACCGACGGCTGCTGTCGACGCGACCGGTGCGAGTGCCCACAACGCCAGTCCGCGGATGCCCAGTCCGCGGGCGATCACGAGTCCTGGCAGCAGGAGCACGCCGAGAGCGGCGACCAGAGCGGGTGCCTGCGTGAACCAGGCGCCGATCACGTCGCCACCAGGGCGATCGCTTCCTCCACCGGGCCGTCGAACACGACCTCCCCCTTGCGCAGCACGACACCGCGGGTGCACAGTTCGCGCACCATGTCGAGGTCATGGCTGACGACCAGCAGCGTCTTGCGCGCAGCGATCAGCTCTTCGAACTTCAGCCGGCACTTCTCTCGGAAGGGCGCATCGCCCACGGAGAGGATCTCGTCGACGAGCAGCACGTCCACCTCGACGTGGATGGCGACCGAGAACGCGAGTCGCATGAACATGCCGGACGAGTAGTGCTTGACCTCCTGGTCGATGAACTCCTCGATCTCGCTGAACGCCACGATCTCGTCGTAACGCGCCTCGATCTCGGCGCGCTTCATGCCGAGGATGGCGGCGTTGAGGTAGACGTTCTCGCGGCCCGACAGCTCGGGGTGGAAGCCGGCGCCGACCTCGATCAGACCGGCCACGCGTCCGCGCGTGAGCACCTCGCCCTCATCGGGCGCCATCACCCCCGAGATCAGCTTGAGCAGCGTCGACTTGCCCGAGCCGTTCAACCCGAGCACGGCGACCGACTCGCCCTCGCCGATCACCAGGTCGATGCCCTTGAGCGCGTCGAACTGACTGGTCAGCCGTCGCCTGCGCAGCCACGAGACCACAGTGTCCTTCAGGGAGAGGGCATGGTTCAACGTGAAGCGCTTGCGCACGCCGTCGACGACGATGCTCGGGTGCGCGGTGGTGAGGTCGTCGGTCATAGGTCCTGGGCGAACCTTCCCTCGAGGCGCCGGAACACGGCCTGACCCAGCAGAATCGACCCGACGGCGATGAGAAAGGTCCACAACGTGTTGATGCCCAGGTCGGGCGGCAGCGGCACCTTCGGTCCGACATCCGTGATCGTGCGCCAGAACGCGAAGTGGAACAGCTCGACGGCCTGCGTGATCGGATTGAGCAGATAGAGCTCCAGCGCCCAACTGGGCAGCACCCGCTTGACCATCGTCCAGAAGTAGAGCACCGGCGAGGCCCAGGTCGCCAGCAGGATCAGCAGCTCCACGATGTTCTCGGCATCGCGGAACCGCACGTTGACGGCACCGAACAGCAGGCCGAGGCCGAGCGCGAACAGCACGATGATCACGACTCCGGCGATGATCGCCAGGATGCCGAGCAGCGAGATCTTCACCAGCCAGCCGAAGAACAGCGCCACCACGAGCAGCAGCACCACCTGCGGCAGGAAGTGCACGAACGCGACGACCACGGCCGACACGGCGAACAGCTGACGGGGCAGATACACCTTGCGCACGAGCGGCGCGTTGTTGACGATCGCGGTGGTGCCGTTCTTGAACGCCTCGGTGAAAAGGTTGATCACGATGATGCCCGAGAACAGGTAGATCGCGTAGTTGTCGACTCTGCTGAGGCTCAGGAACACGCCGAACACGACGAAGAAGACCAGGAACTGGGCGGCAGGGCGCACATACGACCAGGTCCAGCCCAGCACCGAGTTGCGGTACCGGGTGGTGACCCCGGTGCGGATGAGCAGCCAGAGCAGGTAGCGCCAGCGGACGACGTCGAGTAGGCCGCGGCTGCGGCCGGGCGTGATGAACTCACTGCGCGGCACGTGCAGGAAGAGGTCGCTCTGGTTGTTCACGGTTTCGGGCTTGTCGAGGGCGGGCCTGGCCTGGTGGCGGGCGACCTAAGGATATCGGCATGTGCGGCCGAATCCCTGAACGAGCTCACTGCAGCTGGCTGAACACCTGCCAGCCCCAGCCGACAGTGCGGGTTCCCGCCCAACCACCGCGGCCGTCGCCGCGGAACATCACCAGATCGCCGTTGGCGAGCCGGCCCAGCACGTCGGGGCCGCCGGTGCCGTCGAAGTCGCCGGGTGCCGCGAGACCGGTCAGGCCGCCCCAGCCGTAGCCGATCTGTCGCGCCGCGCCCCAGCCGCCCTGGCCGTTCAGCGGATACAGCCACAGTGCGCCGGTCGCCGCGACCCGCGCGACGAGCGCCCCGGTGCCATCACCGTTGAAGTCGCCGACGTACAGGATGGTGTCGAACCCGTTCCAGCCGTATCCGATCTGCGTGGCCGTGCCGATCCAGCCACCTGCGCCGTTGCCGCGGTACAGCCACAGCGCGCCGCCGGCATCACGGGCGATCACGTCGGGGAAGCCATCGCCGTCGAAGTCGGCGCCGCCGACGACCGCCGTCATGCTCGACCAGCCATTGCCGATCACGGTGGCCTTGCCGAGGGAACCGTCCGCGTTGCGGGTCAGCAGGCTGAAGGTGCCGTCCGATTCGATCCGGCCGATGTCGCGACGGCCGAGCCCGGTCGAGAAGTCGCCCATGGTCACGAGCCGCGCCCCGGCCGGCCAGTTAGGATCGAGCACGCTGCTGCCGGTCCAACTGCCCTTGCCGTCGCCGTGATAGGCGATCAGTTGACCGTCCTTGACTGTGAGCACGTCGGGATGCCCTGGAGTGCCTGCACCTGCGGCGAGATTGCGCGGTGCGGCGACGCCCACGCCGAGTCCCGCTCCCGACAGCGATGTCATGCCTGACCAGCCGTAGCCGATCTGGGCCATGTAGGCCAACCCCGAACCAGTGCCGCGGTAGAGCTGGAGGTTGCCGTTCGAATCGCGACCGATCAGATCGGCCCGCCCATCGCCAGTGAAATCGCCTGCGGTGAGCAGTGCCGTGAACCCGCCCCAGCCCTGGCCGATCTGCGTGGCACCGAGCCAGCCGCCGCGCCCGTTGCCGGAGTAAAGGTAGAGGCCGCCGGCTGCAGTGCGCGCGATCAGGTCGGGCTTGCCGTCACCCGAGAAGTCCGCACCCCCGACGATCGCGTCCATGCCGCCCCAGCCCTGGCCGACGGCGATCGGGGCGCGGAATCCGCCCGCTCCGTTGCCGCGCCACAGCAGGAGCGCCCCGGACGCCTCGACGGTGAACACATCCGGAATGCCGTCGCCGTCGAAGTCGCCCGCGGCGGTGATCAGCCGGCTCGTGCTCCAGTCGACCGGCAACTGGGTCGGCGCTGAGAACCGGGTGCCGTCGCCGCGGTACATCCACACCTTGCCCGCGGCATCGATGCCGAGCAGGGCGCGATGGCCGTCACCGTAGAAGTCGCCCACACCGAGAATGCTCTTCAGTCCCGAGCCGGTGAGCACCGACTGGGCGATGCCCCAGCGCCCCACGGTGGAGAACGGGTACGCCCAGACGGTGCCGTCGCCGGCGAGGGCGAGCACATTGTGAGTGTCGTCGAGCGAGTAGGTCGGCGCCGCCGTGCTGCCGACCGGGATCAGCGAGGCCGTCTGCACCCAGGCGAGCGTTCCGCCGACATCCAGCTGCGTCCAGTCCTGATAGGTGGCGGTGCTCGCCAGGGCGACGTTCTGCGGCAGCGCCACGGCTGCGGCGCCGCACCAGGGCGACGGCGCGACGCTGCCGAAGGTGGCGCCCGGGCCCGCGACGAAGATCGCCGCCGACGGGGTCAGCTGGCTGGCGACGGGAACGGAGCAGACGTTGGCGACCGTCGAGCCGAACCAGTCGCTGTAGTAGTTGAAGAAGTTGCGGTTGCCGTACGACGAGCAGCCGTCGCCGGTGCCGTAACCGGCCGACAGCGCCGCCGGGTTCGGCTGGTACGGCGTGTAGTAGTACAGGTCGGCGGTGGCCTGGTTCTGGATGTAGACGGGCGCACTGCCGCAGCCGCGGTTCGGGTTGTACAGCACGTTCCAGGTCTGGCCGGGGGCATACCAGGTGAAGTACTGGCTCGTTCCGGGCGGGTTGGCATATCGCTTGAACTGCCAGGCGGCGCCATACACCTGGTTGAAGAAGCCGTAGTACAGGGTGTTGCAGGCCGAGGTGTCGGGGCACCCCTGGCCCATCGCGACCGTATACGCCCACGTGCTCGGCGCCGTGGAGGTCACCAGCCCCTGCTCCTTCTGCAGGGTCACCAGGATCACCTGCGGGTTGATGCCGCAGGCCTGCGCCACCTTGAAGATGATCTGCGAGGCCGACTCGCTGTAGCCGCCCTGATACGCGCCGCACATCGCGTCGGCCGCGACGGTGCGCGACGTGTCGACCCAGTCCTTCAGGCAGGTGTACCCGGATCGGCACGACGGCGCCTTGGACTGGATGAACGCCTGGATCTGCGCCTGGGTCATCGAACTCGCATTGAAGAACTGTCCATCGCTGATGATGTAGCCAGGGTTGAACGTCGACAGATCCGCGGTCAGTGCGGCCCGGGGTGCGCCCGCGATCGGCTGAGCCGTCGCCGGCGTGGCCGACAGGACCCCGCCGATCAGTGCGGCAACGGCGATGAGCACGGCGGCAAGCGCGCGCAGGCGGCGAAGGCGCGGACGGTCATCGATCGGCACGTGACCAGTGTGACGGATGTTGCTGGTGATTATCAACGTCGACTCCTGAATCGTCGGCTTCGACACGCCGCGTACGGATGCTGCCGCGCCTCCGCGGTCTGCCTCACAGGTCCGCATGCAGCTGCCAGATCCGTTCGGCCGCACCGCGCCACGAGAAGGCCCGGGCCCTGTCCTGCGCCAGCACCCGCAGGCGCGCGGTCGCGCCGGGGTCGCCTGCGACCGACACCGCGGCATCCGTCAGTTCTGCCGCATCGCCGGCCAGCACTGCCCCGTCGAGCACGACCTCGTCGTGCGCGGGCGAGGCGGCGGCGACGATCGGTGCGCCGACGGCCAGCGCCTCGAGCACGCGCCACGGGAACGTCGGCTGCACGGAAGGCGCGATCACGAGTGCGGCCGGCGCCAGCAGCGCAGCCCGGTCGCCGCGGTCGAGCCCGGTCGGCACGATCACGCGCTCGAGCCCCACGGCTGCAGCCTCGGCCGGCACGTCGAGCCCCGCCGGCGCGTCGAGCAGCACTACCGCCGACTCCGGCCGTGCGCGGCGGGCGGCGGCCGCCGCGGCGAGCCCAGCGGGCACTCCTGCCGACGCACCGTCGCCGCCGAGCACGACGATGCACTCCGCATCGACCCCCAGCGCGCGCAGCCTGCCCGCCGCATCCTGCGGCGCCGCGAAACCGTCCGGTGCAGCCCCTGCGATCACGCGGATGCGGTCGCCCAACGGTGCCAGCTCGGCGAGCCGGATCGCCATCGCGTGTGTCGGCACGACGATGCCGTCGGCATGGCGCACGGCGCGGCGCAGCATCGCGTGCTGCCAGGCCGCCTCACCGCGCGGCAGCTCGTGCGGCGTGTCCCAGGCGCGCAGATCCCACAACGTCACCACGGTCTGGTCGTGATCGTGTGCGCGGTCGTGCCGACCGAGCGGCGCGAGCAGGGTGGTGGAATGCACCATGCCGCCGAGGCGGGGCATCGCGGCGGTGCGCCAGGCGGTCGCCAGCGCCGCGCGCGACAGCCGTGTGCGGGTGACCCCGGCAAGGCCGGGCACCTCCGCCACGGGCTCGCCGGCCGGCACGACGGCCGCCACCTCGCACCCGGCCGGGCCGCC
>CAYLMS010000003.1:0-1365 GCA_964384455.1 uncultured Microbacterium sp.
ACCCCCGCCCCGCCCCGCCGGTCGCCGGCGGCCACGGCGGTGGCGATCGTCGCGATCGTGATCGGCGCGGTCGTGCTCGCCGGCACGGCGCTCGGCGCCGCAGTGTCGGCGGCGACCGCACTGGCCGTGCACACCACGGCCAAGACCGTCGTGCTCGATGGCGGCTCGGTCACGGCGCTTGACCTCGGGCTGACCGCCGGGTCGCTGCAGGTCGAGTTCGCACCGCAGCTCGACCAGGCGCGCCTCGAGGTCACCGGCAGCCGCGGCGCCGACGGCTGGTCGCTGCGCCGCGACGGCGGCACCCTCGTGGTGGCCTCGCCGCAGCATCCGTTCGTCGACGGCTGGTGGTGGGGCGGCCCCGGCCGGGCCGTGCTGAAGCTGCCCGCCGAGCTCGTGTCGCAGTCCGTCGACGCGCGCATCCGCGTGTCGGCCGGCACGCTGACGGCGGCAGGCCGGTTCGGCCGGCTGCAGTTGACGCTGGATGCGGGTTCGGCGACGATCAGCGGCGCCGCCGCGCAGCTCAGCGCGCACCTCAACTCGGGGTCTGCGTCGTTCGACCTGGCCGATGTGCAGTCGGCCGACTTCGCGCTCAGCGCCGGGTCGATCGACTCACGGTTCTCGGGGGCGCAACCGCAGCAGGTCACCGCCACGGTCACCGCGGGCTCGCTCGACCTGACCGTGCCGCGCGGGCAGTACGACGTGCGCTCGACGGTGACCGCGGGCGGGTTCGCGAACGAGCTCGGATCGACGCCGGGAGCGGCGAGCACGATCGACGTGCGGGTCTCGGCGGGCCAGGCGAGTTTGCGCGGGCAGTGACGCGTCAGGCTTCGCCGCGGGATGCCTCGCCCGCGGCGAAGCCGGCCGCATAGGCCTCGTCGGCGCCGAGCCGGAACATGTCCCGCTCGGCCGACCGCACGATCGAGCGGGCGCCCGGCAGGTCGAGGTCGCCGACGAGATCGGCGCGACCGCGCACCACGGCGACGGGCCGCCGCAGCGTCTTGCGCTTGACCAGGTCGGCCGCCGCGCACAGCTCGTCGGCCGCACAGGGCAGCGTGACGACCAGCTCGCGGCCCTCGGCATCGGGCAGCCCGCGCTGGTCGTCGAACACGCGCACCCCTGCCGCGCCGATCGCGGCATCGGTCTGCCCCTCGCGCCATGCGCGACCGAGGGTGTCGGAGATCAGCACCCCGACCCGCACTCCGAGCCGTGCGCGCAGGCCCGCCGCGAGCACGCGGGCCGAGGCATCCGGATCCCGCGGCAGCAGCAGCACCGTGCCGTGCGGCGTGTTCGAGGCGTCGACGCCGGCGGCGGCCGCGACGATGCCCAGCCGGTTCTCCACGATGCGCGTGAGGTGTCCTTCGGGCG
>CAYLMS010000003.1:1465-21206 GCA_964384455.1 uncultured Microbacterium sp.
GGCGGTGATGGCGTCTTCGCGGTCGGCGGCGGCGACGAAGCACCCCTCCGCCTTGGAGACGATCTTCGAGGTCACCACGACGATGTCACCGTCGCGCAACGCTGCCCCGGCGGCGTCCGCGACCAGGGCGACGAGATCGTCGCCCTGGTGCACCTCACCGATGCCGTCGAGCGCCCAGACCGTCAGCGCGGTCAACGGACGAAGCGCACCTCGGTGAGCTGCTCCCCGAGGAACGGCTCGGTGTGGCTGGCGCCGTCGAGGGCGAAGCCGTTGCGGCGGTAGAAGCCGTGGGCGCGGGGGTTGTCCTCCGCCACCCACAGGTAGAGCGGCTCGCCCGGCTCGGCTGCGGCGTCGAAGAGCCGCTGGCCGATGCCCGTGCCGTGGTACGCGCCCAGCAGATAGATGAAGTACAGCTCGCGGAAGCACGGGGCGTCCTTGTCGCGGGCAGGGCCCGAGCCGACGAAGCCGACGATCTCGCCGTCGACGAGGGCGGCACTCATCCGGAAGTCGGGCCCCTGCACCGCCCAGTGCGTCCACAGCTCCGCGAGTCGGCGCGGCGAGATGCGCTCCAGCGCGGCGCGGCTGATCAGGTGGTCGTAGGTCTCGTGCCAGCAGGTGGCGTGCACGCGGCCGAGGGCCTCGGCATCCACGTCGCGAACGGGACGGACGACGATGTCGGTCTGCAGCGGGGTGGTCATGGCCAGACTCTACGCGGGGCAGCGGGAGAGGGGAAATCGAGCGCACGGGCGCGACGTCACAGCTGCACGCACCGGGAGGGTTGACGGATGCCGACGCCATGCCCTATCGTCGGTCGCACTTCTTTTCACTGTGCTAGATAAGTAACTCGACGGCGAGAGCGCATGATCACGGTCGGCATCGACATCGGCGGCACCAAGACGCACCTCATGGTGCGCGATGCCGACGGCGTGCGCGGCGAGCGCGTGCTGCCCAGCGACACTTGGCGACACGACGGGCTGTTCGGCGATCCGGGCAATGCCGCGCGGCTGTTGAAGGAGGCCGACACACTCACGCCAGGCGGAGCCGATGCCGTGGTGGTCGGAGCGCACGGCTGTGAGACCCGCGCCGACTGTGATCGCTTCGCATCGCTGCTGCGGTCCGCAGGGGCGCGCACGGCGATCGTGGTAAACGATGCGGAGCTGATCGTTCCGGCCTCGGGGCACTCCAGCGGCATCGGCGTCGTCGTCGGCACCGGCTCGATCGTGGTCGGTGCGTCGGCGCACTCGTCGGTCATCGTCGCGGGCGGGCACGGCTGGCTGCTCGGCGACCCGGGCAGCGCGCCGGCGCTCGCCCGCGACGGCGTCAAGGCGGTGCTGCGCCACCGCGACCGCGGCGGCGCGCGCGACCCGCTGGGCACGCGGTTCATGCGGCGCTACGGCGTCAACGACGAGGAAGGGTTGATCCACGCCTTCTCGTCAGCCGCCGCGATCGGAGCGTGGGCCGCCGGCGCCGCCGACGTGTTCGACGCGGTCGAGGAGGGCTCGCAGCTGGCGCTCGGCGTGATCGACCACGCCGCCGCAGGCCTCGCCCGCAATGTGCTCGACGTGGTCTCGCGCGGAGCGCAGGGGCGGCGCGTGGTGTGCGCGGGCGGCGTGATCAGCAACCAGCCGCGACTGCTCGCCGCGTTGAGCCGCAGGCTCGAGGGAGTGAGTGCCGTCGACACCGTCGAACTGCTCGAGGTGGCGCCGGTGGAGGGCGCCTTCGCGCTCGCACGACGGCACCTGCTGCGCGATCACGCCGAACCTGTCCCGTCCATCAGTCACCAAGAAAGGAAGAACCCATGAGTATGCGCACCCATCGGCGGTTCTCGCGACGCGGCGTTGCGCTCGCGATCGCGACAGCCGCCACGCTGAGTCTCGTCGGCTGCAGCGTCACCGGAGCACCGACTTCGAGCGGCGGAGACAACGGCGGCCCGGCCGACTCCGGCAACCTGAACGTGCTGTTCATGAAGCAGGCCGGCTACAGCGAGACCGACATCCAGACGATGATCAAGGACTTCAACAAGAAGTACCCGAAGATCAAGGTCACCCCCACCTTCGTGGCCTACGAGGCGCTGCACGACAAGATCGTCACGGCAGCGCCCTCGGGCACGTACGACGTCGTGCTCACCGACGTGATCTGGCCGGCCGAGTTCGCCACCAAGGGCATCGTCGCCGACGTGACCGATCGCTTCCCGGCGTCGTGGAAGGACGAGATGCTCGGCGGTGCTCTGATCACGGCGAAGTACAAGGACCACTTCTACGGTGTGCCATGGGGCCCGTCCACCAAGCTGTTCTACGAGAACAAGGAGATGGTGCAGAAGGCCGGCTACACCGAGTCCGACCTCGCCACCTGGGACGGCGTGCTCAAGGTCGCCAAGGCGATCAAGGAGAAGGAGGGCGTGCAGTACCCGATCGCGTGGAGCTGGGCGCAGGCCGAGGCCCTGATCTGCGACTACGCCCAGCTGCTGGGCGCGTTCGGCGGTCAGTTCACCGACGCCAAGGGCAACCTGATCATCAACCAGGGCCCTGGTGTGGCCGCGCTCACCTGGATGAAGAAGACGATCGACGAGGGCCTGACCAATCCGGCCTCGACCACCTTCCTCGAGGACGACGTCAGCAAGACGATGGCGTCGGGTCAGGCCGCGTTCTCGCTGAACTGGGAGTCGACGTTCCGCGACCTCAACGACCCGAAGATCTCGCAGGTTGTCGGCAAGGTCGCCGTCTCGGCCACCCCGGCCGGCCCGAGTGGCGCACGCCCGGGCGTGAACGGCGCGATGGCGCTGGCGATCGCCTCCAAGTCCAAGCAGCAGAACGCCGCGTGGACGCTGATCGCCTACCTGACCAGTCAGAAGGTGCAGGACGCGTACGTGCAAAGCGCGATGCCGAACTGGAAGACGTCGTACACGAACGCCGAGGTGACCAAGAGCAACCCCGAGGTGTTCGCGGCGGCGAAGGTCGCCTATGCCGACGCCATCCTGCGTCCCCCGGTGCCCAACTACAGCCAGGTGTCGCAGATCATCCAGGTCGAGCTGCAGAACGCGCTGCTCGGCAAGAAGTCGCCGCAGCAGGCGATGGACGACGCGGTCGCGGCAGGCAACAAGGCACTGAACGGCTGAATCCGGTGGCCACGAGCACCCTCGGCGCTCGCCGGCCGCCGCGCATCCGGAAGGAGAGCCAGCGCCGTCTCGCGCTCTGGCTTCTCCTTCCGGCTGCGGTCGCGGTATTCGGCGTCATCGTCTATCCCATCGCACGCACCCTGCTCATCTCGTTTTTCGAGGTGAACTCGGCGATGGCCGTGAACACGCCGTTCGTCGGCTTCGGCAACTACGTCAAGGCCCTCACCTCACCCGACTTCTGGGCAGCCATCGGCCGCACACTTTACTTCACGCTCGTCTCGACGGGGCTGGAGCTGGTGCTCGGCATGGTGCTGGCGCTGCTGCTGAACGCGAAGCTGAGGATGCGCTGGCTGTTCCGTGCGATCGTCGTGCTGCCGTGGGCGCTGCCCACGATCGTCAACGCGGCGATGTGGAAGGGCATCTTCAATGCGCAGTACGGCGCGCTGAACGCCGCGCTCACCCAGCTTGGCATCACGCACGACTACATCGCGTGGCTCGGCGATCCCTTCCTCGCGCTGAACATGGTGATCCTTGCCGACGCGTGGAAGACCACCCCGCTGGTGGCGTTCTTCCTGCTGGCCGGGCTCACCTCGATCCCGACGGAGATATACGAGAGCGCGCGCGTCGACCGGGCCTCGTGGCCGCGGATCTTCCGCTCGATCACGCTGCCGCTGCTCGTGCCGTCGATCTCGATCGTGCTGGTGCTGCGCACCGTCGAGGCGTTCAAGGTGTTCGACATCATCTATGCGATGACCCGAGGCGGCCCCGCGAACGGCACGCAGACCATCTCGTACTACACCTACGTGCGCGCGTTCTCGGACCAGAACTTCGGGCTGGGCGCCGCGCTGTCCTACATCATCGTCATCGCGATCCTCGCGCTGACCGCGGTCTACCTGCGGATGCTTCGCCGTTCCGAGATGAGCCTGCTGTGAGACGCTCTCGACGCAACTCGATCCTGCTCCACCTCGCGGCCGTCGCGTCAGCGCTGGTGATCCTGCTCCCCTTCGGGTGGATGGTGGAGGCGAGTCTCGCCCCGCAGCGCGATCTGATCAGCCGCCCGATGCGCTGGTGGCCGTCCGAGCTCGACCTGAGCCGATACCAGGAGATCTTCGCCGGCGGCGAGGGCGGAGTGGGCGAGACGTTCCGCGCCGCCCTGGTGAACACCACGATCGTCGCGGTGGTCACCGTCATCATCGCGATGATCGTCGGGGTGCTCGGAGCCTACGCGTTCGCCAGACTGCAGTTCCCGTTCCGCAAGGCCACCCTGATGGTGTTCCTGGCGACCTACATGCTGCCGCAGATCGCGCTGCTCATCCCGCTGTACTTCATCCTCAGCTCGCTCGGATTGCTCGACACCAAGCTCGGCCTGATCCTCGTGGACTGCTCGCTCGTCGTGCCGTTCACGCTGTGGATCCTCAGCAACTACTTCCTCACCATCCCGGTCGAACTGGAGGAGGCCGCCAGGATCGACGGCACCACGCGGGTGGGTGCGCTGTTCCGGATCATCCTGCCCAGCGCGAAGCCCGGCATCTTCGCGGCGACCATGTTCGCCTTCCTGCTGGCGTGGGACGAGTTCATGTACGCGCTGATCTTCACTTCGTCGAATGCGTCCAAGACGCTTCCGGTGGCGATCTCGGAGTTCGCGGGCAGGTACACGACCGACTTCGGGCTGGTCGCCGCGGGAGGCATCCTGGCGGCGATCCCGCCGATCATCATCGCCGTGGTCTTCCAGCGGTACGTGGTGAGCGGCATGAGCGCCGGCGCGGTCAAGGGCTGACAGACCAGACGAAAGAAGGACGAAGACCATGAAAGAGATCGACTACCACGCTGCGGTCGCCAGCCAGCCCAGGATGCTCGAGCTGTCGCTCGCCGCCGCGAGCGACGCGCTCGCGACGGCAGCCCTCGCGCCGTGGCATCCCGGCGACACGGTCGCCGTCGTGGGGATGGGAGCGTCGTCCCACTCCGCGCACGCGCTCGTGTCGGCGCTCGGCGCCGTCGGCGTTCGGGCCGTGTCGATGACGGCCTCCGACGTGGCGCTGCTCGCGCCCGGCCACCAGCCGGCCGATCACTATGTGCTGGTCTCGGAGTCCGGGCGCAGCCCGGAGCCGGTGGACGCCGCCCGGCGATTCACCGCGGGGCGGCGGATCGCCGTCACCAATGTGCCAGGCAGCCCACTGACCGAAGTCGCTGATGTGGTCGTGCCGCTGGGAGGATTCGATGACGGCGCTGTCTACACGATCGGGTACACCGCGACGCTGCTGGCCTATTCGCTGCTGATGCGCCGCGCGGGCCTTCCCGGCCACGACATCGCGGCCGGGCTCGGGCAGCGGGTCGAAGCCGCGCTGACGCGGTGCGACGGTGCTGCACGCATCGTCGCGGCGCACCTGCTCGGTGCGCAGGCCGTGGACTTCGTGGGTCGGGGAATGTCGCTGGCGGCGGCATCCGAGGGCGCGCTCATCATACGCGAGGCGCTCGCGATGCCGGCGGCCGCGTTCGACAGCTATCAATACCTGCACGGGCCGGTCGAGGGGCTGCGGCCCGGGGGCGTGCTGGTCGTCTTCGGCGATGCGCGCGAGGTCGAGCTGGCGGACTCCGTGCTCGACGCAGGCGTGCAGGTGTGCCTGGTCACCCGGCGCGACCCCGCGACGCTGCCGCGGAGCGATCACGAGAACCTGCGGCTCGTGCAGCTGCCTGCGCAGGTCGAAGGATTCGAGCGCGCCATCATCGAGGTGCTGCTGCCGCAGCTGATCGCCGGGCACGCTGCGCGCATGCTCGGGCGCGCGCCTGGAGTATCCTCGCACCACCAGCCAGACACGAAGCTGCCGCCGGCAGCCTGACGCCCGAGGAACCCGGTGCAGTTCACGACAGGCAGCCTGCGCACCGCGACCAGCAGCACGATCTCGCGGGTGAACACGACGGCGATCGTCGACGCGCTGCGCGAGCACGGCCCGCTGTCGAGGCAGCAGATCGGTGCCGTGACCGGGCTGAGCCCCGCCACCGTCAACCGCATCACCGCGGTGCTCGTCGCGGACGGCCTGGTTGTGGTGCTCGGGCACGCGGAATCGTCGGGCGGGCGGCCGCCAATCCTGCTGGAGTACACCGGCGGTGCGCGCGTGATCGCGTGCCTGCAGTTCCAGGCCACCGAGGTGCGCGGTGCGCTCGTCGACCTCGACGCGAACATCGTGCACCGCGAGACGGTGCCGGTCGACGACCTGCCCGAACCGGAGCCGGACGGGGATGGCGGCGCGCGGCTCGCCCGCGCGCTCGCGCTGCTGGACCGCCTGCTCGACGCCGCGCGCACGGCGGGGCGACCGTGTGCGGCGGTCGGCGTGACCGTGCCAGGGGTCGTGCGCAACCCGGAGGGGGTGCTCGAATCGCTGCCGCCGTTCGGCTGGCCGGAGTTCGGGCTGCGTCAGCTCATCGCAGACAGGGTGGGCCTGCCGGTGACCGTCGAGAACGACGCGAACGCCATCGCCGTCGGCGAGTTCGCGCGGGGGGCCGGGCGCGACGCGGGCAGTCTCGTGGCGATCGAACTGGCGAACGGGCTCGGTGCCGGAATCATCAGCAACGGGCGACTCCATCGCGGATTCGCCTCGCAGGCCGGCGAGATCGGCTATCTGCTGATGGGCACGGCGTCGCTCGCACAGCCGCACGAACTGCTCGGCGACCTGGAAGACCGCGTCGGTGCCATGGGCATGGCGCGCGCGGCCCGCGCGCGGGGGATGGAGGTGGCCGCCGGTTCGATGCTGCTGGTGGAGGATGTCTTCGGCCGCGCGGCGGCGGGCGAGGCGGCTGCGCAGACGCTGGCGGAGGAGCTGATGGACATCGTCGCGGTCGCCGTGGCGGCGGTCGCCGTGGTGCTCGATCCTGAGCTGATAGTGCTGGGCGGCGGGCTGGCCGTGGCCGGCGCGACCACGGTCCCCGGCATCCGTCGTCGACTGGACGGCCGGATCATGCGGGTGCCGACCATCGAGGCCGCCGAGTTCGGGCACGACAGCGTGCTGATCGGCGTGGCCGAGCTCGCCTCACACCGGGTGCGCGACCCCGCCTACGTCGCCGACTGACGCTCAGCCGATCGCGGCGGCCAGCTGGGCCACCGTCATGCCGTAGCTCACCCGCACTCGCGGCAGCGCGAGCTTGTCGTCGCCCGGGGTGGCGTAGCCGCCGGCCACGGTGACGGCCATCGTGAAGCCGGCCTCGCGCACGCCCTGCTCGGAGGTGGCGTCGTGGTGGCCGAACGGGTAGGCGATCACCTCTTTGGCGCCGAGGATCTGCGCCGAGGTCTCGAGGTCGGCGGCGATCTTGTCGGCCGGAAGGTTGACCATCAGGCCCTTGCCGTTGGCGCCGGCGCGGTGCATGTCGTTGGTGTGCGACCGTTGCTGCACCCAGATCGACGGGTTGGGCCAAGCATGATTCTGGGTGATGACGAACGACGTGGTCAGCAGCTTGTACTTGTTGACGATCGGCACGGCGAGCTCGAACCACGACGGCGCCGCGTCGTCGTCGGTGATGATCACCGACCGCGCGGGCAATGCGAGCCTGCGGTCGAGGAACGCGTCGAGCTCGTCCCAGGTGGGCAGATAGAACCCGCCCTGTGCGATATGCGCCAACTGCTCGTCGAACGCCCCGGTGTACACGAAATTACCGCGCAGCCAGCCCTTCTCGCCCTGCGGGTTGGTGGTGAACTGGTGGTACATCAGAATCGGCACCCGCACCTTGGCGGCGGCGAACTGCGCCGCGGTCTCCCACCCGCCGTACACCGTGAGCCGCCGGTCGGTGCAGGCGGCCAGCCGCGCTCCGTTCACGCGGTGGGCGACCTCGCGGGTCGCTGCGGCCTGTGCGGTGTCGTACCAGCCGGTGAACACGCGGCCGGATGCCGTGGGGACCGGCAGCGGCGCGAACCGTTCGCCCTGCTGCTGCAGCTGTGGCGGGGCCGACACGCCATCGCCGGCGAACGACACGGCGCATACGCTCGCCGACGTCGCGCCGGGGCCCGCCTTCGCGTCGGCGGCGGCGAGCAGCATCCCGGCGGCATCGGTGGGGGTCGGCGCCACCGACGCCGTGGCCGCCGGCGTGCCGGTCGGCATCGGGCGCTCGGGTGCGCAGCCGGCCGCCAGCAGCGCGAGTGCCCACACGGCACCGATCGCGGCGCCGGTGCGCCACGCGCGCGTCGCGGTCATCGCTCCTCCTGATCCGAGTATCAGGATGCTATGGGCCCTCGATGAACGTCGGCTGACAATCGAGCGGCTCGGTCGTCGAAGGCACGCCGCAGCGCGTGCCGCACTGCCCGCAGGCCCGCCCGCCCAGCCGTGCCGCGCCTCGCGGCGGTGAACAGCTCGCGCGCCGGTGCGCCGTCGAGGTCGACCAGCCGCGGCGCGGGCGCGGCATCCGCCCACACCAGGTCGGGCAGCATCCCGACCGCCCGCCCCGCCGCGATCAGGCGCACGTGCGCCGTCAGGTCGGCCAGCTCGAAGCGAACGTCGGGCTCGAAGCCGGCGGCGCGGCACTGCTGCACCGCCCACTGGCGCGCGGCCGTGCCCTGCGGCTCCATCACCCACACGCTCTCGCGCAGCGCTGCGAGTGTGGTCGCCGGATGCGTTGGCGGCAGCGCGAGCCGGATGGGGTCGGCGCCGATCGGCTCGTGGTCGAGTCCTGACCGCAGCTCCCTGGTGTGTCCGGGGTACTGCTCGGCGATCACCAGGTCGAATCGCCGCGCGGACAGCTCGAACAGGCCCTGCTCGGGCGGCACCTCGGCCGCTTCGACCCGCAGCTGCGGATCGGTCTCGTCGAGCAGCGCCAGCGCCGGCGCGAGGATCGACTGCGCCGCCGACTGCAGCACGGCCACCCGCACCGGCGCGCCGCCCGGCCGCAGCCCTTCGAGCTCGCCGCGCACCCGCTCCTCCAGTTCGAGCGCGCGCGCCGCGTGCGCGGCGAGCAGTTCGCCGTGCTCGGTGAGCCGCACCCGGCGCCCGTCGGGCACGAGCAGCGGCACCCCGGCATCATGCTCCAACTGGGCGAGCTGCTGCGATACGGTCGACGGGCTGTACGAGAGGGCGCGGGCGACGGCAGCGAGCGTCCCGCGCAGCGCCAGCTCGTGCAACAGGCGCAGCCTGCGCAGCTCGAACAGTTCGTGCATGCATCGATACTAGCGATCGGTATCGATCATGGATGATCGCTTTTCATGAATGATCGAAGAGCGCATGCTGGGAGGATGACTGATGCCTCCGCTACCCCCACGCTCGCGAGCCGGGCGATCGAGCTCGCTGAGCGATGGGTGCGCGAGTCGTCGCATGCCGAGATCGCCCCCTCCGCCCAGCTGCTGGCGGGAGTGCTGCAGGACGAGAACGGCCTGCCCTTCACGATCGGCTTCGTCGACGGCGTGATGCGCCCCGAGAGCCTGGTGGCCGCGGCATCCAATCTGCAGCGAGTGGCTCCGCTGGTGCCGGAGTTCCTGCCGTGGGCGTTGCGTTCGGCCGTGCGCGCCGGCGGCGCCGTGGCGCCCGTGCTGCCCACCCCGGTGGTACCGATCGCGCGGCGCGTGCTGCGCGACATGGTGTCGCACCTCATCGTCGACGCGCGCGCCGACAAGCTCGGCACCGCCCTCGCGAAGCTGCGGGCGGGCGGGCACCGGCTCAACCTCAACCTGCTCGGCGAGGCGGTGCTGGGCGAGACCGAGGCGCGCCGCCGGCTCGAGGGCATCCACGAACTCATCCGCCGACCCGACGTGGACTACGTGTCGGTCAAGGTGTCGGCGATCGCCAGCCACATCTCGATGTGGGCGTTCGACGAGGTGGTGGATGCGGTCGTGGAGCGGCTGCTGCCGCTGTACCTCACCGCCGCCGGCGAGGACGGCGGCGCCTCCACCTTCATCAACCTCGACATGGAGGAATATCGCGACCTCGACCTGACCATCGCGGTGTTCACCCGCATCCTGGAGGATCCCCGGCTGCGCACGCTGGAGGCGGGCATCGTGCTGCAGGCCTACCTGCCCGACGCGCTGCCCGCACTGCAGCAGCTGCAGGCATGGGCGTCGGCGCGCGTAGCGGGCGGCGGTGCACGCATCAAGATCCGGCTGGTCAAGGGCGCCAACCTCGCGATGGAGCACGTCGACGCGGTCATGCACGGCTGGCCGGTGGCCACCTACTCGAGCAAGCTCGACTCCGACGCCAACTACCTGCGCTGCCTCGACTGGGCCCTCACCCGCGAGCACACGGATGCCGTCACCCTCGGCGTCGCCGGGCACAACCTGTTCGACATCGCCTACGCCTGGCTGCTCGCGGGCGAGCGCGGAGTGCGGCCCGTGGCAGGGTCGCCCGCGCGCCCGCGGATCGAGTTCGAGATGCTGCTGGGCATGGCGCAGGGCCAGGTGGAGGCGGTCAGCCGCGACGTCGGCGCGGTGCTGCTGTATGTGCCGGTGGTGCGCCCCGACGAGTTCGATGTGGCGATCAGCTATCTCGTGCGCCGGCTCGAGGAGAACGCCTCGAGCGAGAACTTCCTCTCTGCCGCCTTCGAGCTCGACTCCGATCCGGCGCTGTTCGCGCGCGAGCGCGACCGCTTCCTCGCCTCGATCGCGCGGGCCGCCGATCCATCGCTGGCGACCGGGCCCCGACGCCGACAGGATCGTTCCGCCGCAGCCGTGCCAGAGACGCTGCACCACGGGGCGGGCGAGCCCTCCGACGAGCAGCTCACGCGGGCCGTGCTCGGCATCGCGCGCGCCTCGGCCCACCCCGGCGACGACACGGTGCCCGTGGCCGGGCCCGCGGCACCGCTGCGTTTCGGGGCCGACGAATACGTGCAGACCGCGGTCTACGCCGACGCCGAATCGGCGCGCCCCGCCAGCGGCGCGCCCGGGTTCCGCAACGCCGCCGACAGCGACCCGGCGCTGCCGGCCAACCGGGCATGGTCGCGCGAGGTGCTCGGGCGCGTGGCCGGCTCGGTGGCGGGGGCTGCGACGAGCGCTGCTGCCGTCGTGACCGACGCCGCCGCGCTTGCCCGCATCGTCGCCGGGGTGCGGGATGCCGCAGGCGCGTGGGGTGCGCTGCCCGCGGCCGACCGTGCTGCCGTGCTGCGCCGCGCCGCGGCGGCGCTGGAGCGCCGCCGCGGCGAGCTGATCGAGGTCGCGGCGGCCGAGACCGGCAAGGTGTTCGCCGAGGCGGATGTCGAGGTCAGCGAGGCGGTGGACTTCGCGAGCTACTACGCCGCCACTGCGCACGAGCTCGACAGTGTGAACGGGGCGGTGTTCGTGCCGGCCAGGGTGACCGTGGTCGCCCCGCCGTGGAACTTCCCCGTGGCGATCCCCGCCGGTGGTGTGCTCGCGGCGCTCGCCGCCGGCTCGGGCGTGGTGTTCAAGCCCGCGCCGCAGGCGCGCCGGTGCGCCGCCGTGGTGGCCGAGGCGTTGTGGGATGCGGGTGTGCCGCGCGAGGTGCTGGCGCTGGTCGACCTCGACGAGGGCGAGTTGGGGCGCGGGCTCATCACGCACCCCGACGTCGACCGCGTCATCCTCACCGGCTCGTGGGACACCGCGGCGCTGTTCCGGTCGTGGCGCGCCGACCTGCCGCTGCTCGCCGAGACCAGCGGCAAGAACGCGATGATCGTGATGCCTTCGGCCGACCTCGACCTCGCGGCATCCGATCTGATCCGCAGCGCGTTCGGTCATGCGGGGCAGAAGTGCTCGGCGGCGTCGCTGGCCATTCTCGTCGGTCCGGTGGGGCGGTCGCGCCGGTTCGCGCGCCAGCTCGTCGATGCGACGAAATCGCTGCGGGTGGGGCCGCCGTCGGATCCGCTCTCGGAGGTGGGGCCGGTGATCGAGCCGCCGCAGGGCAAGCTCGACTGGGCGCTGACCACGCTCGCCGAGGGCGAGCAGTGGCTGGTCGAGCCGGAGGCGCTCGATGCCGAGCGCAGGTACTGGAGTCCCGGCATCCGCACCGGCGTGCAGCCGGGGTCGCGCTTCCACACCGAGGAGTTCTTCGGCCCGGTGCTGGGCATCCTGCACGCATCGTCGCTGTCGCAGGCGATCGAACTGCAGAACGCGGTGGACTACGGGTTGACCGCCGGGCTGTACACGCAGAACCCCGACGACCTGGCGCTGTGGCTCGACCGCGTGCAGGCGGGCAACTTGTATGTTAACCGCGGCATCACCGGCGCGATCGTGCAGCGTCAGCCGTTCGGCGGGTGGAAGCGGTCGGCCGTGGGGGCCGGGGCGAAGGCGGGCGGCCCGAACTATCTGATCGGGCTGGGCTCGTGGCGCGCATCGAACGGCGGGGCAGCGACCGGCACGCTGCATCTGCGCGGGCTCGACAGCCGGATCACCGCGGTGATCGAGGCGGCGCAGCCGTCGCTGGGCTACGAGGCGTTCGACTGGCTGCGCCGCGCGGCGCTGTCGGATGCGATCGCGTGGAACCGCGAATTCGGCCAGGTGAAGGATGTCTCCGCCCTCGGCGTGGAGCGAAACCTGTTCCGCTACCGCCCGGCGCCGTCGGTGCACGTGCGTGCGGCCCTCGACGCCCGGCTCGAGCAGGTGCTGCGTGTCGCACTGGCCGGTCTGCGTTCGGGCGCGCCGTTCGTGCTGAGCCTCGCCGCGGGACTGCCGGCCGCGGTGCGTCGCTTGCTCGACGAGGCGGGCGTGCCGGTGTTCGTCGAGATCGACGACGACTGGCTGGCCCGGGTGAGCGGTGACGAGCGGCCCGCGCGCGTGCGCCTGATCGGCGCGGATGCCGCGGCGCTGCATCGCGCGCTCGCTGATGCCGTCGCGGGCGATCCGGATGTCGCCGTCTACGACAACGAGGTCACCACCGCGGGGCGGCTCGAACTGCTGCCGTTCGTGCACGAGCAGGCGATCGCGATCACCGCGCACCGCTTCGGCAACCCCGACGCCTGGAGCGAAGCCGTGATCTGAGGACGGCGATGCGTCCGGGCGGGGGAGCCGCTATCTTCGGCGTGTGACGACGATGCCCGGAAGGACTACCTGGCCCACCAGCCTTGTGGTGTGGCTATGAACGAACCGCCGCTCACCTCGTGGACACCCAGCGCGCGCAACATCGTGACCTGGTCATGGGTCTCGGCGGGAGCCACGCTCCTAGCGACAGCCTTCGTGATAGTCGCCGCCGTGGTGGGTTCGGCGCCCGACGATTATCCGGGCACCGATGCGAGGGGCATGCTGCTGGCGTGCCTGGTGTTCCCCGCATTCTGGTTGTTCGTCGGTGGGATCATGGGCAGCGCGATCACTCTTGGGCGCTGTCGTCGCGTGACCCGAAGCGACGGCGCCCGCGCGCTCGCCTACAGGGCAAGCGGAGTGGCGCTGAGTGTCGCGCTTCTCGTCCCGGTGACCATCATCGTCTTCCTCGAACTGAGTCTGCGTCGTTGAGTCCCGTCCGCACTGCCGCCGCACCGCGAACGACGACTGCCGGCGCAGAACGCGATGCCGGTGTGCGCCCGACACTCGGACGCGTGCCGGCCCCTCACCACTTGATGCTCCAGGAGCATCAAGTGGTGAGGGGATCACCGAGGCATCGGTTTCCCGCCGAGCGCGACCGCGCGACGCGCGCACTTCGGGGAGCAGGACGTCGGCGAATGCCGCGCGCGAGCGCGCCGGCCGCGTCAGCCTTTCACGCCTGACAGGGTGATGCCCTCGACAAACGCCCGCTGCGCGAAGAAGAACACCACGACGATCGGAATCGTCACGATCAGCGTCATCGCCATCGTGATGCCCCAATCGGTGCCGTGCGAGCCGCGGAAGGTCGCCAGTCCGTATGCCACCGGCCAGGCGTCGTTGTTCTCGGAGGCGTACACGAGCGGGCCGAAGTAGTCGTTCCACGAGTTGAAGAACATGAAGATCGCGGCGGCCGAGATGCCGGGCTTAGCCATCGGCACCACCACGCGCAGCAGCACCCCGAACTCGCCGTTACCGTCGATGCGCGCGGCATCCGCGTATTCGGCGGGGATGGTGAGGAAGAACTGCCGCAGCAGGAACACGCTGAACGCGTCGCCGAGCAGGTTCGGCAGGATCAGCGGCCAGAGCGTGCCGGTCAATCCCAGCTGAGCCCACATCACGTACAGCGGCACCGTGGTCACCTGCGCGGGCAGCAGCATCGCGACGATGATCGCGACGAACAGCACGTTCGACCCGCGGAAGCGCAGCCGGGCCAGGGCGTAGGCCGCGGGCACGCTCGAGACCAGCATGAACACCGTGGCCAGCACGGCGTACTGCAGCGAGTTGCCGAACCACTGCAGCAGCGGGGCGTCGGTGAACGCGCGCACATAGTTGCCGAGAGTGAACGGATCGGGCCACAGCGCCCCCGTGAGCGTCTGGTTCGACGTCATCATCGACGTGAGCAGCACGAACACCACGGGGAACAGGAACAGGATGCCGAGGGCCACCAGCACCGCGTGCTCGGCGAGCCACAGCAGCACGGCGCTCGGGCGCCGCGTGCGCGTGCGCCGCGGAAGGGAAGCCGTGCTCGGCGCGGCGGTCAGCGTCGCGGTCATCGGGCCACCTCCGGGGTGAAGGCCTTCGCGCGGCGCAGCAGCAGCACGAGGAACACGCTCGCCACCACGAACAGCACCACAGCCAGGGCGCTCGCATAGCCGAGCTGGTAGTTGCTGAAGCCACGCACGTACAGCCACTGCGTGTAGGTGAGCAGCGAATCCTCGGGGTAGCCCATCACGTCGCCGGTGCCGCCGCCGACGGTGGCCTTGCCGCTGGCGACGGTGGATGCCACTGCCGCCTCGGTGAAGTACTGCAGGGCCGCGATGATGCCGGTGATCAGCGCGAACAGCAGCACCGGCACCATATTGGGCAGCGTGACGTAGCGCAGCTTGTGCAGCGGGCCCGCGCCGTCCAGCGACGCCGCCTCGTACTGCTCGGTCGGCACGTCGAGCAGCGACGCCAGGAAGATGATCATGATGTCGCCCATCACCCACACCCCGAGGATCACCAGCGATGGCTTCGACCAGGCCGGGTCGTTGAACCAGAGCGGTCCGGTGATGCCGAACGCCTTGAGCACCTGGTCGACCGGTCCGGTGCCCGGGTTGAACAGGAAGACGAACGCGACCACGCTCGCCACCGGCGGAACCAGCGACGGCAGGTAGAACAGCGTGCGCCAGAATCCGCTCGCCGCCTTCGCGCGGCTGAGCAGTCCGGCCACCGCGAGCGCGGTGACGATGCGGATGGGCACCAGGAACACGACGAACCACAGCGTGTTCAGCGTCGCGGTGCCCACCAGCGGATCCTGCGTGAACAGGTAGATGTAGTTGCGCAGCCCGATCCACTGCGGCGGCGAGACCAGGTCGAAGCTCGTGAACGAGTAGTACACGCTGGCGATCAGCGGGTACACGAAGAACACGCCGAGCCCCGCCACCATCGGGCCGACCAGGGCGAGGATGATGAGCCGCCGACGCAGGGCGGCCCGCGTGCGGCGAGGTCGGGGGCGGGCGGCTTGCGCCGCCCGCCCCTTCGCCTGAACGGTCGCGGTCATCAGGGTCCCTTGGTCAGGGCGACCGCGTCGTTGATCTGCTTGTCCACCGTCTTGAGCCCGGTGGCGAGGTCGCCGCCCTGGCCCGATTGGTACTTCGTCCAGAAGTCGTTGAACGTCTGCTGGTAGCCGGCGCCCACCGGGCTCGGCGGCGTCGTGTCGGAGTGCGGGTCCTTCATCACCTTGAGGAAGGTGGTGAATGTGTCGCCCAGCGACAGCTGCGACGAGGCGAGGGCGTCCTTCGTGGTCGGCACGTTGCCGAGGCCGTTCGCGAGCTTGACGATCGCCCCCGTGTCGGTGGTGAGGTACTTCAGCAGCGCCCACGCCAGCTCGGGGTTCTTCGACCCCTTGGCGATGCCCGCGATGTTGCCGGTGATGTACCCGCCGCCGTACAGGTCAGTGTGGTCGTCAGCCGTGGGGAACGGCGCGGTGCCGTAGCTCAGCCCGGGCTTCTGGTCCTTGAGGAACGCGGTGCGCCATTCGCCGTCCATCATCATCGCGACCTGTCCCGTGTGGAACGCGTTGTCGGCCGAGAACTCCTGGCCGAGGCCGGCGGTGAAGGCGTTCAGCTTGGCGTAGCCGATGGTGTTCACGAACGCGCTCTGCCACTGGATGAGCGTGGTCCAGCCGGGCGACGAGCTGATCATCGCCTTGCCGTCCTTGTCGAGCCACTGCGCGCCGGCAGCCGGGCCGTAGTGCGCGGCGGCGTTCTCGCCCCAGCCCATCATCGGGTTGAAGCCGAGCGTCTTGATCGACCCGTCGGCGTTGTAGGTGGTCATCTTGGTGGCCATCGCCTGGAGCTCGGAGAGCGTCTTCGGCGGCGCCGAGTACCCGAACTTCGCCAGGATGTCCTTGTTGTAGTACAGCCCGTACACGTCGGCGAGCATCGGCATGGTGCAGCGCACGCCGTTGAACTCGGTGTAGGAGCGCACGGTCGCCGTCATCTGGCCGAGGTCGACGTTGTCGCGCTTGATGTAGGGCGACAGGTCGCGGAACGCGCCCGACTTGCAGAAGCTGCCCACGATGTCGGTGGAGTACGAGACGCCGACATCCACGTTCTTGCCGGCGGCGATCGCCTTGGTGAGCTTCTCGTCGTCCTGGCCGGAGTGCACCTCCACCTTGACGTCGGGGTACTTCTTCTCGAAGTCATCGACGACCGACTGGATGACCTTGGCCTCGCGGTCGGTGAAGAAGTGCCACAGCGAGACGGTGCCCTTGAGGTGGTCGGGGGCGGGACCGATCCCGCCGGTGCCGCCCGAGGTGCCGGTGCATCCGGCCAGGGCGAGCGCGGCGACGGTCGCCAGTGCGGCGACGGCGCCAAGGCGCTTGGGGGTGATCACGGTTGACCTCTTTCTTTCGGTGGGGATGGGTGGGGTGTCAGACGGTGGTGCGGTCGAGCCGGTCGAAGAGCGTGGCGCGCAGCGTGGCGGTCAGCTGCACCCTGGCGCCGGCCAGCACGGGATGAGTCGGGATGCCGGTGGCCGACACTTCGGGATGCCACTGCGTGTCGCGCCGCACGCGCTCGGCGACGGCTGCGGCCAAGGCGGGCCCGCCGGCCGCGCCGGTGGGCCCGCCGAGCACGATCCGCTCGGGGTCGAGCAACGCGAGCACCGGGGCCAGGCCCAGCGCCACGCGCGGCGCCAGTTGCGCCACGACGCTCGCGCGCAGCGCCGGGTCGCGGCGCAGCGCGACCAGTGCGGCCGCGTAGTCGCCCGCCCCGGCGAGGCGCGCGACCGGGATGCCGCCGATGAGATCCTGCAGCTCCTCGGCGTGCTCGTCGAACGCGCTCGCGGCGCGCGGCACCGGCAGGTAGCCGATCTCGCCCGCACCTCCCGAGGCGCCGCGCTGCACGTCGCCGCCGACGTCGATGCCCAGGCCCAGGCCCTCGCCGAGCCACAGCAGCACGAAGCCGTCGGTGCCCGCGCCGGCGCCGCCGGCGCGTTCCGCGACGGCGGCGAGGTTCACGTCGTTCTCGATCGATACGCCGATGCGGAGGTCGGCCTCCAGCCGCGAGCGCACCCCGACGGCGGGCCATCCCGGCAGCGTGTCGGCGAAGCGCAGTCGGTCGGTGCGCGGGTCGATCGACCCCTGCACACCGACGCACACGGCCTGGATGCGCACGGGGTCGATGCCCGCATAGGCCGACGCCTGCGCGATGGCGCGGCGCACATCGGCCGCCGGCGACCGATCGTCGCCGTGCAGGGCCACCTCGACCACCGGATGCGGCGTGCCCGCGGTGTCGACCACCGCCGCGCGCAGCGCGTCGACGGTGATGTCGACCGCCACTCCGAGCGCGGCGTCGCTGCGCACGGCGTAGCTCGCCGCATTCGGCCCGCGACCGCCGGAGACGGCGCCCACGGCGTGCACGAGATCGGCCGACTCCAGCCGCTGCACCATCTGCGACGCGGTCGGCTTCGACAGCCCGGTCAGCTCGCCGAGCTGGTTGCGGGTGAGCGTGCCGTGATCGAGCAGCAACTGCAGGGCGGCCCGGTCGTTGCGCGTGCGCAGCCAGGCCGGGGTACCCGGAACCGTCCTGCGCGCCATCGCCTCACCCCATCCTCGGAATGTCTGTGCTGGGGAATGTATCAAGAAACTTTCCTAATAGCAATGACAAGCACACCGCGACGCGACGACCAGCCGGCGACGGCACGGCCGCTTCGCGGCGCGCCCGCCGCCTCGTGAGAGAATGGATGCCGGCGTGCCCGCGCCGCCTCCGCCCGCAACCGGTGCCGCACCGGCCCGCCGGCGGGGCCGCCGGGCCTGAGGACAGCGTCCGCCGCAACGTTCCGAGGAGCCACATGTCCATTCAGTCCGCGGCAGCGCAGACGCAGCCGGCGGCCCGCATCGCGCAGCACCGCCGCTACCTGATGTGCCGGCCCGAGCACTTCACGGTGAGCTACCGCATCAACCCCTGGATGCACCCCGATCGCCCCACCGACACGGCCCTGGCGGTGCGGCAGTGGCAGAGCCTGTATGACACCTACTTGCGCCTCGGGCACGAGGTGGAGCTGATCGACCCGATCGCCGGCCTGCCCGACATGGTCTACACCGCCAACGGCGGATTCGTGCTCGACGGCGTGGCGTATGGGGCGAAGTTCCGCCACGCGGAGCGGGCGCCCGAGGCCGCCGCGTTCATGGACTGGTTCGCCGACGCGGGGTTCGAGGTCGTCGCCCCGGCGGAGGTGAACGAGGGCGAGGGTGATTTCCTGCTTGCCGGCGACGTGATCCTGGCGGGCACCGGATTCCGCTCGAGTGGCGCCAGCCACCGCGAGGCGGCCGAGGTGTTCGGCCGCGAGGTGGTGTCGCTGACGCTCGTGCATCCCGAGTTCTACCACCTCGATACCGCGATCGCGGTGCTCGACCCGGTGCAGGGCGCGGGCGGGGTCGACGCGGCGAACATCGCCTACCTGCCCAGCGCCTTCGACACGGCGAGCCGGGCCGAACTGACGGCGCGCTTTCCCGATGCGCTCGTGGTTGACGAGGCCGACGGAGCCGTGTTCGGCCTCAACGCCGCGAGCGACGGCCTGCACGTGATCGTCTCGCCGCGTGCGACCGGCTTCGCGGCCCAGCTCGCCGAGCGCGGCTACGAGCCGGTGCCCGTCGACCTGTCCGAGCTGCTGCTCGGCGGCGGCGGGATCAAATGCTGCACGCTCGAACTGAGGGGGAACCGATGAGCGCGACCGTCGCCGACACGCAGGCGCTGCGCATCCTCGATGCCGCGGCCGACCACGTCGCCCGCAACTACGCACCGCTGCCGGTGGTGATCGCGCGCGGCGAGGGCGCGTGGGTGACGGATGTCGAGGGCCGCCGCTATCTCGACCTGCTCGCCGCCTACTCGGCGCTGAACTTCGGCCACCGGCATCCTGCCATCGTCGCGGCGGCGAGCGAGCAGCTCGACCGGCTGACGCTGACCAGCCGCGCCTATCACAACGACCAGCTGGGCGGCTTCGCGAGCGCGCTCGCGGAGTTGTGCGGCAAAAACCTCGTGCTGCCGATGAACACCGGCGCCGAGGCCGTGGAGACCGGCATCAAGGTCGCCCGTGCCTGGGCCTATCGGATCAAGGGCGTGCCGGCCGACGCGGCCGAGATCATCGTCGCGCACGGCAATTTCCACGGCCGCACCACCACGATCGTCGGCATGAGCGACGACCCGGCG
>CAYLMS010000004.1:0-20815 GCA_964384455.1 uncultured Microbacterium sp.
CGCCGAAGGTGATGAGCAAGACCATCTCGGTGCCAGGCGCCCTCGTCGTGATCGGCGCGCTCGTGGGTGGCACCCTGCTGGGCCTGCTCGGCGCGCTGGTGGCGATTCCGGTGACGGCGTCGATCCTGCTGATCATCAAGCAGATCGTCATCCCGAGACAGGATGCGAAGGTCTAGGCAGATCCTGACGGCGGGTGACGTCGTCGGGCTCGACTCGCGTTGACACTCAGCGCCCTCAGTACGGTGCGACCAGGCCGGGGAACATCGGGAAGTGCTTGGTGTTCTTGGTGAACAGCTGTGCGTCGAGAAGCACTGCAGTGGCCGCGATCGCGAGATCCGCGGCGTCGATGCCGCGGTTGCCCGGGAGCCACCGACGACCGAGCTCGCCGGCGATGTCGGCAATCCGTTCGTCCAAGGAGTGCCAGGTGAAGACGGCGAGCAGCGCACGAGTGGCGACTTCCTCCGCAGGTCGCATGCCCGCCAGCACCTCGAGTCGGGTCACCTCACTCGCGTGGAGTGGGCCGGCCGCGCGCGCAGTGCGGAGCACCTGAGCGGCGGCAACGTCTCCGCGCAGCACATCGATCAGCACCGAGGTATCGGCGAGAACGCTCACCGCGTGCGTGCCTCATGCAGGCGAGTGCCTGAACGGAGCTGCTCGACATAGGCTTCACCGTCAACATCGCGACCGTGCCATGCGCCCAGCGCGGCGCTGATCGCCCGGACGTCTTCTTCGACATCCTGCCGGAACCCGTACGTTCGCACGACAGCATCACGGATCAGCGCAGAGATCGAACGACCAGTGCGTGCTGCCTCGGCGTCGAGGATGCTGCGATCCTCCGCCGTCAGTGAAATCTGCGTGCGCAACATGATGTAAGACTACATCATGTTGCAGCGGCATCGGGGCGCGGCTACCGGGCAGGCAGCAGGCACGACGGCGTGGCCGCCTGCGTGCGGTGCCGCACCCGCCCGGGCACCCCCGTGCGGGCATCGATGGTGAGCGAGGCGACCTCGTCGGAGAGCTGCCCGGCCACCAGCAGGGTGTCGCGCAGCACGCGGTGATGCCTGGGCCAGCGCACGCCCGACTCCACGAGCGCCGTCTGCTCGAGCAGTTCGCCCGCGCCGCGCACCTTGAGCACCGCGATCGTGTCGCTGCCGCGCATCGCGGCATAGAGGAACTCGCCGTCGCGCGATGCGGCGAGCTCGGCCGCGGCATCGCCGGGGAGCGCGGCGGCGATTCCGCCGCGCACCGCCCAGCGCCCCTCGGCCGTCGGCCCCAGCACGAACACCTCGCCCGACAGTTCGGTGAGCACGTACAGGTGCCCGCTGGGATGCACCACCATATGCCGCGGACCGCATCCGAGTGGCAGCGCCACCTCGTGGTCGAGCAGCAGACCCGACGACGCCGCTCGCCAGATGCGTACGAGGTCGTAGCCCAGATCGGTGGTCGCGATCCGTCCGTCGGGCAGGAAGGCCGCCGCATGCGCGCGCGTCGGTCGCTCGGCGGCGCCCGCATAGGGATCGACGGCGGGCGCGGCGGTGACCGGCGCCGACGGCCGGCCGGCGGCATCCAGCGACATGCGGGTCACCGTGCCGTCACCCCAGCAGGAGGCGACCAGCGACCGCCCGTCGGGCGCCACGGCGACGTGGCACACGATCTCGCCGGCGGCCACCGGCGCACCCAGGCGTTCGAGGCTCGCCTCGCCGGTGCGGCGCAGTGCCTGCACGGTGCCCTCGCCCTCGAGCGCCGCGTAGACCACGTCGAGACTCGGATGCTGCGCCAGCCACGACGGCGACCCTCCCAGCGCCACGGCATCGCCGGTGACGCTCAGCGCCCCGCCGGCCGACGCCTCGTCGGCGGCCCCCGCCAGCAGCGCGCCGACACCCGTGGCGCGGCCATCCATCTCGGCGGTGTACCCGCCCAGCCACAGCCGCATCAGTCGACCAGATCGTGGCGCACGATCACGGCGTCGCGCGCCGCGCCGACCCCGATCACCGAGATGCGCGTGCCGCTCATGCGCTCCAGCGCCAGCACGTACTCCCTGGCCGCGGGCGGCAGGTCGTCGAAGGTGCGGGCGGCGGTGATGTCGTCGCTCCAGCCGGGGAACTCCTCGAGAATCGGCGTGGCGTGGTGGAAGTCGGTCTGGTTCACCGGCACCTCGTCGAACCGCACCCCTCCCACGTCGTAGGCGACGCATACGGGGATGCGCTCGAGTCCGGTGAGGATGTCGAGCTTGGTCAGCACGAGGTCGGTGATGCCGTTGATGCGCGTCGCATAGCGCGTGATCGGCGCGTCGTACCAGCCCACCCGACGAGGCCGGCCCGTGGTGGTGCCGAACTCGAAGCCGCGCGAGCGCAGCCACTCACCCTGCTCGTCGAACAGCTCGGTGGGGAACGGTCCGGAGCCGACCCGCGTGGTGTAGGCCTTGACGATGCCGACGATGCGGTCGAGCCGGCGCGGACCCACCCCGGCACCGGTGGCGGCGCCGCCGGCGGTGGCCGACGAGGAGGTGACGAACGGATACGTGCCGTGATCGACATCCAGCATGGTCGCCTGGCCGCCCTCGAACACGACCACCTCACCCGCATCGAGCGCATGGTCGAGCAGCAGCGATGTGTCGGCCACCATCGGGCGCAGCCGGTCGGCGTAGCCGAGCAGCTCGTCGACCACCTCGTCGCACGTGATCGCGCGCCGGTTGTAGACCTTGAGCAGCAGGTGGTTCTTCACCTCCAGCGCCCCCTCGACCTTCTGGCGCAGGATGTTCTCGTCGAACAGGTCTTGCACGCGGATGCCGACCCGGTTGATCTTGTCGGCATAGCTCGGGCCGATGCCGCGCCCCGTTGTGCCGATCTGGCGCTTGCCGAGGAACCGCTCGGTGACCTTGTCGAGGGTGCGGTGGTACTGGGTGATGACGTGCGCGTTCGCACTGACCTTCAGCCGCGAGGTGTCGACGCCGCGCGCGTTGAGCGCCTCGATCTCGGCGAACAGCACGTCGAGGTCGATCACGACACCGTTGCCGATCACCGGCGTCACGCCGGGGCTCAGGATGCCGGAGGGCAGCAGGTGCAGCGCATACTTCTCGTCGCCGACCACGACGGTGTGCCCGGCGTTGTTGCCGCCGTTGAACTTCACCACCCAGTCGGTGCGCTCGCCGAGCAGGTCGGTGGCCTTGCCCTTGCCCTCATCGCCCCACTGCACGCCGACGATGACGATTCCTGGCATGGAGGACCCCCGTGTGCTGGTGGAACGGCGTACGCCCCATCCTATCGACGCGCCTGTTGCGGCGCGGCTCCGGTGTCGCTCGCTACGCGTTCGCCGCCACCCGTCGCACCGTGTCGAGGTCGGCGGGCGCCCAGTCCAGCGCCGCGAGCGCGGCGGGCGCGACCCAGCGCAGCTCGTCGTGCTCGGTCGCCTGCGGCATCCCTTCGACCAGCTGGCAGTAGTAGGTCGTGAGGGTGACGTGATCGTAGGTCGACACGGTGACGAGGTCGCCGACCTCGACGGTGCAGCCGAGCTCCTCGACCAGTTCGCGCCGCAGCGCCTGCTGCGGGCTCTCGCCCGGCTCGATCTTGCCGCCGGGGAACTCCCACCTGCCCGGCAGCGACATCGCGGGCCCGCGGCGTGCCGCGAGGATGCGCCCGTCGGCGACCACCACCGCCCCTACGACGTCGACCCGCGCCACGAGCCCACCGTAGCCCGCCGCGGTGCAGGCCCGCCGAAGGCCCGCGGGGATGCCGCGCCCGCTCGATACGATGGAGGCATGTCGAAGGTCCTCCAGTCCCTGCCCGTCGGCGAGCGCGTCGGCATCGCCTTCTCGGGGGGTTTGGACACCTCGGTCGCGGTCGCATGGATGCGTCACGGCGGCGCCGTGCCGTGCACCTACACCGCCGACCTCGGCCAGCCCGACGAGCCCGACATCGAGGCCGTGCCCGGCCGCGCGCTGCAGTACGGCGCCGAGCTGTCGCGGCTGATCGACTGCAGGCGCGCACTGGTCGAGGAGGGCTTTGCCGCGCTGGCCTGCGGTGCGTTCCACATCCGCTCGGGCGGACGCACCTACTTCAACACCACCCCGCTCGGCCGCGCCGTGACCGGCACGCTGCTGGTGCGCGCCATGAAGGAAGACGGCGTGGACATCTGGGGCGACGGATCGACCTACAAGGGCAACGACATCGAGCGGTTCTACCGTTACGGACTGCTCGCGCACCCCGGCCTGCGCATCTACAAGCCCTGGCTCGACGCCGACTTCGTCACGCAACTGGGCGGGCGCGCCGAGATGAGCGCGTGGCTGGCGGAGCACGGCTACGGCTACCGCGACGCGGCCGAGAAGGCCTACTCCACCGACGCCAACATCTGGGGCGCCACGCACGAGGCGAAGACGCTCGAGCAGCTGGATGTCTCGCTCGAGACCGTCGAGCCGATCATGGGGGTGCGGTTCTGGGATGCCGGAGTGCCGATTGAGACCGAAGACGTGTCGGTGACGTTCGAGGCCGGTCGGCCGGTCGCCCTGAACGGCGTCGTGTTCGACGACCCGGTGGCCCTCGTGCTCGAGGCGAACACGATCGGCGGACGGCACGGCCTTGGCATGAGCGACCAGATCGAGAACCGCATCATCGAGGCGAAGTCGCGCGGCATCTATGAGGCGCCAGGGATGGCGCTGCTGTTCATCGCCTACGAGCGACTGGTCAGCGCCATCCTCAACGAGGACACCCTCGCGACCTACCACGAGCAGGGGCGCCGGCTCGGCCGGCTGATGTACGAGGGGCGCTGGCTGGAGCCGCAGTCGCTCATGCTGCGCGAGTCGATCCAGAAGTGGATCGGCACCACCATCAGCGGCACGGTCACGTTGCGCCTGCGCCGCGGCGACGACTACACGATCCTCGACACCGTCGCCGCGCAGTCGTCGTACTCGCCCGAGAAGCTCTCGATGGAGCGCGTGGGCGACGCGGCGTTCGGCCCGACCGACCGCATCGGGCAGCTCACGATGCGCAACCTCGACATCGCCGACTCGCGCACCCGGCTGGAGCAGTATGCCGCGCTCGGCATGATCGGCGGCGCCACAGGCGCCCTGGTCGGCACGCTCGAGCAGGGGGCGGCTGCGGCGATCACGCGGCACACGGCCGACTACACCGACGAGCGAGCGGGGCTGGCCGAGGCGACGGACGCGTCGAACGAAGCGGCCGCGTTCGACGCGGGCACCGACTGAGCCCGGCCCCGCGGCATCCGCGGGAGGAGCGCGGTAACGTTATCTTGCACAGCACTGTGCAAGATGTTGTAGACTGGTCGATGTGACCACGACCCCTGCCGCCCCCGCGGCCGCGTCAGGACGCCGCCCGCGCAGCGACGCGCTCGCCAACCGCGCCGGCATCCTCGCCGCCGCCACTCGCACCATCGCCCACGACCCGCATGCGTCGATCGACGCGATCGCGCGTAGCGCCGGACTCACGCGCCGCGCGCTGTACGGCCACTTCGACGACCGCGAAGCCCTGCTGCACGAGGTGATCACCGCCGGCGCACGCCGCTTCAACGAGATCGCGCACATGGTGCACGACGCCGATGCCGCGGTCGGCCTAGCCCGGTTGACGTCGATGTTGTGGCGCGACGCGGCCCACGTGCAGGTCGCCGCAGCGATCGCGCTCGACGACGCGCACGTCGCACAGACCGCCGACGCGCTCGCACCGCTGCGGCGCACGCTCGTGGCCATCGTGCGCCGCGGACAGGACGACGGCACGCTGCGCACCGACATCGCCGCGCCGACGCTCGCGCGACTGATCGAAGAGGGAGCCCGCGCCGCCATCTCACGCCTTGATGCCGCGTCACCGGACGCGCGGGAGCTCGCCGTCAAAGCCGTGCTGAGCGTCGCGGGGCTGTCGTGGACGCAGAGCGTCGCACTGCTGCGCGCGCACCCCGACCTGCTGGAGGAGTGATGCGCATCGAACTGCATGCGGTGTCGAAGGGGCGGGGCGGTCTGGCCCTGCCGGAGTCGACCCTCGCATTCGAGTCAGGCGAGGCCGCGCTGGCGGTAGCCGAGACCGAGCAGCGGCCGACGGTGCTCGGTCTGATCGCGTCGGGGCGCATGCGCCCCGACGCGGGCGCCGTGCTCGTTGATGGCCGGGACGATACGGCGGCGCTGCGCCGCCGCATCGCGCTCGTCGACGCGCCAGGCGTGTGCGATCCGGCACCGAACGTCACCGTCGCAGGCATCACCGGCGAGGAGTTGATGTTCGCCGGGCTGCTCGCCACGCCGCTCGCGGCGCGGCGCTGGCTCGACAGCCACGGCTTCGGCGACGTCGCGGCGACACCCATCGCCGACGTGCAGCCGTCGCGCCGCGTGCGGCTGCTGCTCGAGCTCGCGGTGCTGCGCGCGGGGGTCGAGGGGCTCGTGCTGGTCTCGCCCGACCGGCACGGCGGAACGCCCGCGGACTGGTGGTCGGTGGTCGAGGAGTTCGCCGCGCGCGGCTTCGCGGTGCTCGTGGTGGCCGGTGCCGCCTCGGCTGCGGTACTGGCCGGGCGTGCCTGGCCGGCCGCGGTGCAGCCCGCAACCATCCCCGATTCGCCACCACACCCCGCAACCACCCCCGACCCGGCACGACACCCCGAGCACACACTCAGGCTGAACGACCCCGCCGACGCCGAAGCGGGCCCCGGGACACAGATCCAGCCTGAGCCCGTGCCGCCGATCGCACCGGACACCCAGCCTGAGCCCGTGCCACCGCAGGCGGCCCCCGTCCCTGACCTTGCGGCGCAGGCCGAGCACGCACTCAGGCTGAACGACCCCACCGACCCCGAATCGAGCCCGGTGCCACAGATCCAGCCTGAGCCCGTGCCGCCGGTCGCACCGGACACCCAGCCTGAGCCCGTGCCGCCGGTCGCACCGGAAACCCCGCCTCAGCCGACTCTCGCCCCCGACCCCGCGCCGCCGAGCGACGACGCCGAGGAGGCTGCGCGATGAAGATCCCGTCGATGATCGCGGCCGAACTGCGGCGGCTGACCGCCACCCGCATGGCCGTGGTCGCACTCGTCGCGCTCATGCTTGTGCCGGTGCTGTACGGCGGCCTCTACCTGTGGGCCAACCAGGATCCGTACGCGCAGTTCGGCAGCGTGCCGGTCGCCCTGGTCAATGACGACGCCGGCGTGCCGGGCTCCGACGATCAGCCGCCCCAGAACTACGGCGCGAAGATCGCGACGCAGCTCGAGCAGGGCAGGGCGTTCGACTGGCGCCGGCTGAGTGCAGGCGACGCCGCACGCGCGCTGCACGACGGCACCGTCGACTTCACCGTGACCCTGCCGGCAGACTTCTCGGCGGCGCTGGCCAGCGTCGCCGGCACCGCGCCGCACCAGGCGCACATCGAGCTGGCGACCAACGACGCCAACAACTACCTGGCGTCCACCATCGGCGCGCAGGCGGTGGAGAAGATCCGCAGATCGGTGGCGCAGCTGGTCGGCGAGCAGGCCGCGAGCCGCATGCTGACCGCGATCGCCGACATCCGCACGAACCTCGTCACCGCCGCCGACGGTGCCGGCCGGCTCGCCGACGCGAGCACGCAGGCGTCGGCCGGTGCGCAGTCGCTCAGCGCCGGCGCTGCCGGTCTCTCGTCGGGCACCGCCGCCCTGGCGCAGGGCGCCCACCAGGGCGCCGCCGGCGCGGCGCTGGTGGCAGCAGGCAATCGTCAGCTGGCCGGCTACGCCGACCTCGCAGGCCAGGCGACGCAGCAGGCCGTCGCCGCCCTGCCCGCGGTGCGCGCCGACATCGCCGCCCAGTTGGCGGCGCAAGGACTCGACCAGACGCAGATCGACGCCGTGCTCGCCCGGCTCGACCCGCTCGGCGCACGGCTCACGCAGGCCGGCGCCACCGTGCAGCAGGCCGTCGGCCAGGTCGACCGGTTCGCCACCGGGGCCGCGCAGGTGTCGGCCGGAGCGACGCAGGTCGCGTCGGGCGCGGATGCCGCCGCCGCCGGTGCTGCCACGCTGCAGGCGGGCGCGACCACCCTGGCCACCGGCCTCGCCTCCCTCGCCGACGGCGCCGCGCGGCTGCACGAGGGTCTCGAGTCCGGCCTCGCCCGCATCCCCGACTCGAGCGCCGACCTGCGCGCCGAGCAGGCGGCGACGATCGCCGACCCGGTCGCGGTGCGCTCCAGCGCAGTGGCGTCGGCGAACGACTACGGCGCGGGCCTGGCCCCGTTCTTCGCCGCCCTGGCCGGGTGGATCGGCATCTACGCACTGTTCCTCATCGTCAAACCGGTCTCGCGGCGCGCGGTCACCGCGCTGCGCACGCCGGTGCGGGTGACGATGGCGGGCTGGCTGACCCCGGCGCTGCTGGGCGGCATTCAGATGGTCGCGCTGTTCGGCGTGCTCGCCGCCTGGCTGGGGTTCGGGGTGGCGCATCCGCTCGGCACGCTCGGAGTGATGGTCGCGGCATCCTTCACGTATGCGGCGATCATCCTCGCGCTGAATGTGTGGCTGGGCTCGGTGGGGCAGTTCCTCGGACTGGTGCTGATGGTGCTGCAACTGGTGACCGCGGGCGGCACGTTCCCGTGGCAGACGCTGCCCGCGCCGTTGGCGGCGCTGCACCAGGTGCTGCCCATGGGCTACGTCGTCGACGCGATGCGGCAACTCATGTACGGCGGCGACCTCGCCCGCGCGGGCGGCGATCTGTGGGTGCTCGGCGCATGGCTGGGCGGTGCACTGCTGCTCGCTGCGCTCGGCGTGACCCGCATGACGCACCGGCGCACGCTGCGCGACCTGCAGCCGAGCCTGATCGGCTGACGCGGGTCGTCGCGCTGCGGCGGGAAGGCCAGCGCCTCGGTCGCGCTACGGCCCCAGACGGCGGAACCGGATGCTGCAGCCGACCGGTCACCACCCCACGGCTGCGAAACCGGCGCCCAGGCCGGCCGCGAACAGGAGCACGACCGCGCCGAGGCCGGCCAGTGCGAACGGCCATGCCCGCCGCCGGCGCGCGAGGCGCAGCGAGCCGATCACCACCGAGGTCACCAGCGCGGCCAGGGCCGCGGCGAGCCCGGAGAACACCGCCGTCACTGCGCCATCGACGCTGCATGTGGCGGGCGGGCAGTAGTCGATGAACATCAGGAAGAAGAGCCCGACCGCACCGCCCGCGAACAGCATGAGCAACGACGCCGCCCACAGCACGACACTCGCGAGGACGTCGCCGGTCGAGCGTGCGGGCGCAGGCGGCGTCGGTGCGGCGGTCATGGCGTCATTGTGCCAGTGCTCGCGAGCCGCGGCGGTCAGCGTGTGAGCACGTCGCGCAACCGCGCACCGAAGGCGACGGGCTCGCCGGGCTGGCCGGGCGCGTCCAGGAACCCGCCGTGATGGCTCGGGAAGTCGGCGGGCGGGCGTCCGAGGGCCGCCGCGATCGCGCGAGCCGCCCGCGCCGCCATCGTCTGCCCCGACTGCACGCCCGCCGCCAGCACGAGGCGGTCGCCGTAGGCGCCCAGCGCCTCGAGGTCGGGCCGGTACGCGATCACCGAGGGCATGTTGCGAAACAGCGGGTTCGTGCGTGAGCCGTCGTCGTCGGCCGACATGCCGAACATGGCCGGGTCGGGCGCGGGCCGGCCGAGATAGTCGTCCGGCACAGGACCGTCGAACATCACGAACGCGATGAACTTCGCCATCGCGGCCCCGTCACCGTGCTCGGCGTAGGTGCGCTTCAGGTCGGCCGTGACGGCGAGCACGGCGTCGGCATCGGGCAGCAGCGGCGCCGACGGCGGCTCGTGGGCGACGGCGATCCGCAGGTCTTCGGGGTGGGTCGCGGCGAGGGCGAGCAGGGTGACCGCGCCGCCGCTGCTGCCGAACGCGTCCACCGCGCCGGCGCCGAGCGCAGCGATCACCCGATGCACGTCTGCGGCGTGCTGCTCGGCGGTGATGTCGGCGGTGCCCGTGGGGTTGCGCCCGGCTCCGCGCGGGTCATAGGTGACGACGGCGCGATCGGGGAACTGCGCGGCCAGCTGCCGGAACCCCGAGGCATCCATCGGTGCGCCGAAGAGCAGGAGCGGCGTGCCCGAGGCGGGATCGCCCTGCACGTCGTAGGTGATCGCGTCGTCGCCTTCGCCGACGACGAAGGTCTGGATGGTCAAGTCGGTCATTCGCCTATTCCCTTCGGTCACACTGCCGCGAGCACGTCGCGCTCGAGCCGTTCGTAGCTGGTCTCCATGCCGTCGATCATGCCGGTGGCGAGGATCGTGTCGCGGGTCGCGGCATCCGGGTAGGCGATGATGAGGGTCAGCAGGGTCGCGCCGTCCTCTTCGTAGAGCTGCAGGTCGTTGACGGTGGCCGGATGCTCCGTCCCGGTCATGTGCTCGGTGCTGACCATGCGGCGCGGGGCATCCACCAGCAGGTGCTCGCCCTCGAAGCCGAATGACGCGCCCGGACCTTCCCACGCGTAGCGGTAGCGTCCGCCGGCGACGGGATCGAGCTCGCACACCGGCATGCGCCAGCCGTCGGGGCCGAGCAGCCAGCGGCGCAGCAGCTCGGGTTCGGTGTGCGCGCGCCACACCAGGTCGCGCGGACCGTTCACCAACCGGGTGATGCGCACGTGGGTGTCGTCGAGCACCTCCAGCCGCGTGCCCTTGCCCTCGGCGTAAGCGCGCAAGTCCTGGAGCACGGTGTCAAGCTGGTCCATGGCCTGCCGCATCCCGTCGACCACGCCCATGGCGACCTGCTGTTCCAGGGATGCCAGCGAGCTGAAGTGCGTGACGGCTTCGAAGCGGGTGCGCGGGCCGTCGGGGGTGAACGTGAACACCATCCGCATCGGCTCCATCTCCGCGAGCAGGTCGCCGTGCTCGTCGGCGAACCCGTCGAGCACTTCGAACGCCTCGGGCTCATCGATGCGCAGGAACTCCCACCGGCCGTGGTGGGTGGCGCCGTCGGGCCCGGTCAGCGAGTAGTGCGCGAGCCCGCCGGGCGCGAAGTCGAACCCCCGGAACGTGGCCGGCCAGCCGGGAGGCCCCCAGAACCGTTCCAGCTGGCGCGGTTCGGTGAACACGCGCCACACGCGGTCGGCGGACGCCTCGAACTCGGCGTGCACCGTCATCGTGAGCGTCGCGGGGTCAGGGGTGATCTGCGTCACGGGCATGGCCGTCTCCTTCGGTCGAGTCGGAAAGCAGCGCATCGACGGCGGCGATGCGCTGGCGCCAGAGCTCTTGATAACGCTGCAGCAAGCGCTGCACCAGTGAGATCATGCGGGGATCGGTGCGCACGAGTCGCTCCCTTCCGTCCGCCCGCTTGACGATCAGGCCGGCGGCTTCGAGCACGGCGACGTGCTTCTGCACCGCGGCGAACGACATGTCATAGCCGGCAGCGAGCGCCGACACCGACCGCTCGGCATCGATCGTGCGACGCAGGATGTCGCGTCGCGTGGCGTCAGCGAGGGCCCGGAAGACGCGATCCACCTCCGCATCGCTGAGTTCGTGATCTACAACCATTTGATTGTAGATTACGTCACGATCGTCGCCGGGTCAACCGCGGCAGTGTCGGGAATTAGGGGCTTGACCCGCATCAGACGTCTTATCGTCAGAATTCCTCGTTGAGGATGGTGTCCGCGGAGCTGACGAGATACGCGTCGAGTTGCTCAGATTTGAGCAGTCGTTGGGCTGCCGCGTGGGTACATCCGACGATGAGGCTGCGCGCATATATGTCCTGGCCGACGAGCCAGTGAAGATCCTTAGGCCACCAGTACATGGGCACACGTCCGGTCGCGGTGGTCGGCACGAGTGGCGACCCATCGTCATCAATCAGTGGTCCCGAGTAGAGAACCATCTCGCGCTGATACGGAGAGAACGGAACCGATGGTTCGGAGATCTCGTCCGCATATCCGGCCCACGAGGCGAAGTAGTGCTCGCTTTGATCGGGACGAAGCACCTCAATGAGATGCCGTGCAAGCGTCGGCGACGGGCTACCCATATCGGGATCTACGCCGCCGTCTGGAAGAACGACGCCGTACGTAGCCACAAGCTCAGGCCACTGCATCCAGGCTCGAGGCTCAGCTCTGCTCCGTCTGACGACATCAGTCCAGGCAACAGAGGTGCCGTCTCGGAGTTCGATCGGATTGAGAACGCGAACGTAAGCCTCATAGCCGGGTGGAATCACCGACGTAACGCGTTCTCCCGCTGCATCGAGTAGCGCTGCGACGGTCTCAGCCGGACGCACGTCAAGTTCGTGACGCAGTGGGCTCATGGTCGTGAGGTTACTGTGCCTCCTGGGATGGCGGGGAAAGGATGGCGCTGTGAAGGGCACCGCAACATGATGATGCGGCACCCCCCACAGGTGACATCGTTCCGACGCGGCCGCCGAAGGATTCTTCTCGGCCATGGACCGCGGCAGGGGACGTGTCAGATTTCAGGCTGGTGCACAGTAGAGGTCGGCTGCCGGGCCGTATTGGGCGCCGTACGGGTGCCAGAAGTTGGATAGGCCGACGAATACTTCGCCTCGCCAACCGACCTTGTTCGTGCTCGCGCATGTCTTGTGGGGCGTTGCCCAGTGCCCGGTGCCAGATCCCGGCTTGACCGCAGTGACAGTTTGTGACGCTTGCGTGACCCAGGTGCAACCAAGGCTGCCGCATCCGATTCAGGGTAGACCTGAACGCTCGTCCAAGACGAGAGCTCAGGCCATCTCAGGAAAGTGTCCCGGCAAGGCTCGACGGTTTAGCTTTGACGTGTGCTCTACCCGTGACACTTGCTGCCATCTCACTGCGTTCCCGACAGCCCCGGAGCGGATGACCACGACACCCCGTTCCCGCACCACGGTCTACGACTCGCCGGCCTCACCCAGCTCGTCGACGATAAGCGCCTCAGCATTCACGGTGCCGTTGCGGTAGGCGGCACGGCCGATCATGTGTGCTGCGAGCGGCGCCGTAGCGAACTGCACGAGCACCACCGGCACCAGAAACACCGCCACCTGCCACGAGCGCAGCGCCAGCGCGACGGCGGCGCAGACCAGCATGACGCCGAGCACCTGTGGCTTGGTCGCCGCGTGCAACCGCGTGGGCACATCGCGAAACCGCAGCAGGCCGATCGCCGCCGTCAGGCACAGCACGGCGCCGAGCAGCACCAGCACCAAGGCGGCCGCATCCGCCATCGCGTCGAGGCTCATCGCCCGCCGTCCTTCCTGGCCACGAATCGCGCGATCGCGATCGAGCCGAACACGCCCACGGCCGCCACGATCAGCAGCACGGGCAGCGAGCGGGTGTGATGGCGCAGCACCATGTCGGCACCGAGCACGCAGATCACCTCGGTGAGCAGCACGTCGGCGGCGACCGCGCGGTCGAGGATTGACGGCCCCACCACGATGCGCACGAGCGTCAGCAGCGCGGCGACCGCGAAGACGCCGTACACGATCCACATCACCACCGCCGTCATCCGCCGTCCCCCCTCACCTGGCGCAGCTGTGCGCGCGAACCGACCGCCCGCACGATGCGCGCCTCCCACCGCAGCACATCGCGCCGCTGCCGCTGCACGTCATCGAGCGTGCGTACACCGATCACATGCAGATACAGGATGCGGCGATCTCGGTCGGTGTCGATGATGAACGAGCCGGGGATGAGGGATGCCGTCACGGCCGTGTGCGTCATGATGAGGTCGTCGTCGCAGCGCAGCGGCACCGCCACGATCGCCGCCCCCGGCTGACGCCGCGGATCGAGCACCTGCCAGGCCACACTGAGCGACCCGTGCACGACTGCGATCCCGAACCGCAGCGCGAGCACCAGCAGCCACCACACGTTCACACGGCCCGACAGTTCCACCGGCGGCAGCCGGAACACGCGCGTCACCACCACCGCAGCGATCAGTCCGGTGACCACGACCAGCACGTTCGCCTGCCCCCACAGCAGCATCCACAGTGCCACCAGCCACACGAAAAACGGCAACTGGCGCCACAGGCGCTTGAGCGCGATCACGGCGCGGCCTCCTGCTGCAGCTGCGACAGCCGCACGGGGTGCATGGCCTGCGCGCCGATGCGCGCACACACGTCGTAGAGCGGACCGGCGAACACCGTCAGCGCCAGCGTCACCGCCACGAGCCCCACGGTCGACGCGGTCATGACCCGCGGGATGGCGCGCCGCTCGGTCTGCACGGCGGCCGCCGGGGCATCCCCCAGGTAGGAGAGCCGCGCCTCGGTCTCGGGCTCGACCCGCTCACCCTCCTCGCGCCAGAACGACAGGTTCCACGCGCGCATCAGCGCGTAGAGGGTGAGCAGCGACGTCACGATCCCGCCGACGATCAGCGCGATCGCCGCGGGCGTGCCCAGCTGCGCCGCGGCCGTGAACAGCGCCACCTTGCCGATGAACCCCGAGAACGGAGGCAGCCCGCCGAGGTTGATCGCGGGAACGAAGTAGAGCGCGGCCAGCAACGGGGCTGCGCGCATGAGTCCCTTCACCTTGAGGATCGAGGTCGAGCCCGCGCGCCGCTCGATCAGCCCCACCGCCAGGAACAGCGTGGTCTGCACCACGATGTGGTGCACCATGTAATAGATCGTCGCGCCGATGCCGGCGGCGGTGCCGATCGCCAGCCCGAACACCAGGTAGCCGATGTGGCTGACCAGCGTGAACGACAGGATGCGCTTCAGTTCGGCCTGCGCGACCGCGCCGAGCACGCCCACGATCATCGTCAGCAATGCCGCCGCCATGAGCAGCGTGCGCACGTCGTTGTCGGCGAACAGCTGCGTCTCGGTGCGGATCATCGCGTACACGCCCACCTTGGTGAGCAGCCCGGCGAACACCGCCGTCACCGGTGCGGGCGCCGTGGGGTAGGAGTCGGGCAGCCAGAACGACAGCGGGAAGACGGCGGCCTTGATCGCGAACGCCACGAGCAGCAGCAGGTGCAGCACCTGCTGGGTCTGCTGCGGCAGCGCCGCCAGCCGCTCCGACAGCTGGGCCATGTTCACGGTGCCGGTGGCGGCGTAGATCATGGCGATCGCGGCGAGGAACAGGATCGACGACACCAGCGACACCACGACGTAGACGACGCCGGTGCGGATGCGCGACTCGGTGCCGCCGAGCGTGATGAGCACGAACGAGGCCACCAGCAGGATCTCGAAGCCTACGTAGAGGTTGAACAGGTCGCCGGCGATGAAGGCGGTGAAGATGCCTGCGGCGAGGATGAGATAGGTGGGGTGGAAGATCGACACGGGCGTGTCGTCGTCGGCGTCGGCCGCGCCCTGACCCACCGAGAACAGCAGTACCGCCAGCAGCACGACCGCCGAGGTGGCCACGAGCAGCGCGGCCAGCCGGTCGACGTACAGCACGATGCCGAACGGCGCGGGCCAGCCGCCCACCTCCACGGCGATCGGGGCGCCGAGGTCGACGGCGACCAGCAGCGTCGCGGCGACCACGAACACGAGCGACAGCGTCGTCACCGACACGAACACCTGGATGCGGCGGTGCCGGCCCGCGATCAGCGCGATCGCCGCCCCCAGCAAGGGCAGCGCCACCAGCAGCGGCACGAGCGCGGTCACGGCGCGCTCCCCGGCTCGGAGCCATGGACGGGGTCGAGGAGGTCGTCGCCGTCGACGAAGTCGGTCGTGATCTCGTCGTCGGTCTCCTCGAGCAGCGCGTCTTCGTCGAGGCTCTCCTCCTCGACCGGCCCGCGTTCGCGCACGGCCAGGTCGGTCTCGTCGTCGGTGACCGTGTCGGCCTGGCCCAACTGCCACGAGCGGTAGATCAGCGCCAGCAGGAACGCCGACACCGAGAAGGTGATCACGATCGCCGTGAGCGTGAGCGCCTGCGGCAGCGGGTCGCTGAGCCCCGTCGCCTGGTCGCCGAGCCCAGCGCCGACGAACGGCGCCGCCCCGGGACGCCCCATCGCGATCAGCAGCAGCAGGTTGGCGGCGTTGCCCAGCAGCAGGAACCCGATGAGCACGCGCGTGAGGCTGCGCTCGAGCATGGCGTACACGCCGGCCGCGAACAGCACGGCCATGATCACGATCAGCACGAGCGAGGCATCCATCACACCCGCACCCCCCTGTCGCGCAGCGCGCGCGTCTGCCGGTCCACCTCGGCGCCGAGGCTGCGCAGCACGTCGAGCACGAGCCCGATCACCACGAGGTAGACGCCGATGTCGAAGACCGTCGACGTGACGAACTCGAGGTGACCGAGCACCGGCAGCGTCACCTCGACGAACGCGCTCGACAGCGGAGGCATCCCGAACAGCACCGGCACGAGCGCACACGCGACGGCGAGCGTCATGCCCACGCCAAGGAAGCGCCCGGCGTCGGTGGGCGCCGCCGCGCCCAGCTCGTAGCGGCCGCCGGCGATGTAGCGCATCACGAGCGCCATGCCGGCCACGAGTCCCCCCGCGAAACCACCGCCGGGCAGATTGTGTCCGGCGAACAACAGGTACAGCGACACGACGATGATCGTGGGGAACAGGATGCGCACGATCACCTCGAGCATGATCGAGCGGTTCTCGGCGCGCACCCGCCCTGCCCCCACGAGCCACGCGCGCGGGCCCTCGGTGCCCGGGCGCACGCCCTCGGCGGTCTCGACCAGCGGCATCCGCCCGCGCATCGGCGGCAGCGCGGGCGTGGCGGCGAGCGCGTCGGAGCGATGCGTCACGAACACGAGCGAGGCAACGCCCGTCGCGGCGAGCACGAGCACCGACAGCTCGCCCATCGTGTCCCACCCGCGCAGGTCGACGAGCGCCACGTTCACCACGTTGCGCCCGTGGCCGAGCCGATAGGCCAGGTCGGGCCATTGCGTCGACACCGCCACGGCGGTGCGGGCACCGGTCGCCACGATCGCCACCGCCGCCATCGTCACCCCGACCGCGGCGGCCAGCAGGGCGCGGGCGAGCGGGCGCACCGACGCGTTGTGCGCGCCCAGGCGCGAAGGGATGCGGCGCAGCACCAGCGCGAAGGCCACCATCGTCACCGTCTCGACGAGCACCTGCGTGAGCGCCAGGTCGGGTGCGCCGCTGGTGGCGAACAGCACCACCATGCCGAGGCCCGTCACCGACACCAGCACGACTCCGGTGTAGCGCTTGCGCGCGCGCACGGCGATCACTCCGGCCGCGATCATGAGCGGCGCGGCCAGCAGCTGCGCAGGCGAATGCCACAGGTCGAGGTGCGCGCGCCAGGCCGGCGCGGCCAGCAGCGCCGTGCCCTCGGCCGCGATCAGCACGACGAAGGTCGTGCCCACGTACACCGGCAGCGAGCCGCGCTGCGTCGCTCCCGTGACCGCCACCGAGGCGCGCTCCACGGCGCGCACGACGCCGTTGTAGAGCTCGCCCGCCGTGATGGGCAGCATCCGGCGCCGGGTGTCGAACCGTGCGGCCTGCGCCGCGGCGAACACTCCCGCCCCGAGCGCGATCGCACCGAGCGAGATCCACAGCGCCGCCGCCGGCCCGTGCCACAGCGCCAGGTGGCCCGGCGCGGGCGCCGGCACTGCGGGGGTGGCGGCGGGCAGGGTGTCGGCGTAGCCGGCGAGCGCGGCATCGAGCCAGGGCGCCGCGAGTCCCGCCACCACGGTCAGCCCGGCGAGCACCACCGGGGCGGCGACGAAGCCGCGCGCAGGCCGCGACCACGCCGAGACGGGCAGCGGCGAGCGGGCGGCATCCCGCTTGGTGAAGAACGCGCCCCACACGAAGCGGATGCCGTAGGCCACCGTGAGCGCCGACCCCAGCGCGATGCCGCCCACGGCGACCGTCGCCCATCCGGCGCCCGCCGCCGCCTCGTGCAGCAGCGCGCCCAGCGCACCCTCCTTGCCGACGAACCCGATCGTGGGCGGAAGTCCGGCCATCGACGCCACCGCGATCATGGCGAAGCACGCCAGCACGGGCGCCTGTCGGCCGAGGCCCGACAGCTCGCCGATGTCGCGCGTGCCCAACTGTCGGTCGATGACGCCGACGACGAGGAACAGGGCCGATTTGAACAGTGCGTGCCCGATCAGCAAGGCCAGGCCCGCCAGCGCCGCGTCGCGGGTGCCGTAGCCGAGCACCACCGTGAGCAGGCCGAGCTGGCTGACGGTGCCGAACGCGAGGATGCGCTTGAGGTCGTGCTCGCGCAGTGCCTGCAGCCCGCCCAGCAGCATCGTGAACACCCCGAGCGCGACCACGATCGGTCGCCAGGGCGCCGCGACCGCGAACACCGGAGCCAGCCGCGCGAGCAGGTAGACGCCCGCCTTCACCATCGCCGCCGCGTGCAGGTAGGCGCTCACCGGCGTGGGCGCCGCCATCGCACCGGGCAGCCAGAAGTGGAACGGGAAGATCGCCGACTTGCTCAGAGCGCCCACCAGGATGAGCACGAGGGCGGCGTCGACCGCCGGCCCGTGCGGCGGATGGGCGAGGGTGTGCGACAGGCTGCTCGACCCCGAGGCCACGACCAGCAGCACCATGCCCACGAGCATCACGAGCCCGCCGACGGTGGTCACCAGCAGCGCCTGCAGCGCCGCGCGCCGGCTGGCGCCGCGACGGTGATAGTGGCCGATCAGCAGATAGCTTAGGATGCTGGTGATCTCCCAGAACATCACCAGCACGAACAGGTCGTCGCACAGCACCAGCCCGTACATGGCCCCGGCGAACGCCAGCAGCACGGCGGCGAACAGGCCCACGCTGCCGCTACCGCGAGGGAAGTACCAGCGGCAGTAGGCGAGCACCGCCGCGCCGACGCCGGTGACGACGAGCGTCATCACCCACGCGAGCACGTCCATGCGCAGCGCGAGCCGGATGCCGAGTGCGGGGATCCAGTCGTATGCCTCGAACGGCACGCGCCCGGCGAGCACTGCGGGGGCGAGCCACAGCGCGTGCGCGAACGCTGCCGCCGGCACTGCGGCGGCGACGAGGAACGCGCGCGGGCCGAGCCGGCGCATGAGCCACGGCAGCAGCAGCGGCGCGGCGGCGAAGACGGCGAGGAGGGTGAGCACGCGCCTCCTCGGGATCGGCGGCCGGCTGGGCAGGAGCGGGGCTGTGTCGGGCCAGTCTACGGGCGCGGTGCGGCGGGCGGGATGGCGTCGCCACCGCGCCGCGCTAGCGTGGAGCGGTGGATCTCCCCCTCGATCGCTCCCAGCTCATGCGCTGGCGCGCGGCTGTGTTCGCGGTGTTCCTGGCCAGCGGGTTGAGCGTGGCCACGTGGGCCGCGCGCGTGCCGGCGATCAAGCTGGCGCTAGGTGTCGACCGGGCCGGCATCGGCATGATGCTGCTGGCCGGAGGCGCGGCATCCATCGTCGGCCTGTCGACCAGCGCGATCGTGCTGGCGCGCTGGGGCGCCCGGCGCGGCATGCTCGGGGCGATGCTCGTGTTCGCCACTGGGCTCGTGGTGATCGGCGCGGGCGCCGAGTTCGCGCATTCGTGGCAGCTCGTGACCGTCGGCCTGGTGCTGTGGGGGCTCGGCGTGGGCGGGGTCGACGTGATGATGAACGTCGAAGGGGCCGCCATCGAGAAGCAGGTCGGCAAGACGCTGCTGCCTCTGTTCCACGCGTTCTTCAGTCTGGGCACGGTGCTCGGCGCGGCGCTCGGCGCCGCGGCGATCGCCGTGGGCGTCGACGTGTTCGCGCACCTCACCGCGATCGCCGCGGCGATCGCGGTGACCGCCGTGGCGAGCGTGGTCAACGTGCCGCACCGCGAGGCCGTGATGGACCCCGAGCCGCACGCCGAGCGCGCCGGCTGGCGCGCTCGGCTGCACCTCGCCCTGTCGGCCTGGAAAGAGCCGCGCACCTACGCGCTCGGCCTCATCATGCTGGGCATGTCGTTCGCCGAGGGCGGCGCGAACGACTGGCTCGCCCTCGGGGTGGTCGAAGGCCACCACGCCGGCGAGGCCCTCGGCGCGGCCGCGCTCGCGGTGTTCTCCACGAGCATGACCGTGGTGCGCGTCTTCGGCGGGCCGCTCGTCGACCGGTTCGGGCGGGTGATCGTGCTGCAGGTGCTGTCGGTCGCGGCGGCGGCCGGTCTGCTGCTGTTCATCCTCGCTCCCAGCATCCCGCTGGTGTTCGTGGGCGCCGCACTGTGGGGGGTGGGCGTCTCGCTCGGCTTCCCGCTCGGGCTGTCGGCGGCGGCCGACGACCCTGCGCACGCGGCCGCGCGGGTGGCGGCGGCATCCACCATCGGCTATGTCGCCTTCCTCGCCGGGCCCCCGGTGCTGGGCGTGGTGAGCGAGCGCCTCGGCCTGCTCAACACGCTCTACATCCTGGTCGCGCTCATCGCGCTGTCGGGCTTCGCCTCGCCCGCCGCCAAGCCCCTGGCAGGCAGTCGCGTCGGTGCCGGCAAGGATGCCGCGAAGCACTGACCGGCCAGTTGCGGGCGGTCTCGGCCGAACGCATTCACACCGCGGCGCGGCGCATCCCGACCAGCACGATCGCCAGATGCAGCACCGCGATCGCCACGGCGGCGACCGTGATCGCCGCCCACGACTGCGGGGTGATTCCCGCACGCAGCAGCCGGCCGAGCAGCACCGTGGCCGCGATCGCGCCGAGGTAGCGCGCGGCCTGCAGCAGCCCCGATGCCGTGCCGATCATGTGCGCCGGCGCGGCGCGCTGCAGCGCCTGGGTCGCCGCTAGCGACACCACGCAGTAGGGCGCCCCCATCGCCGCCGCCATCACCAGCATCCACCAGGGGCCTGTCGTGACCACGCCGATGCCGAGCAGCCCCGCGGCGAGCAGCAGCAGGCCCGCGCCCCAGATGGTGACGGTGCGCACGCCATGCCGCTCGAGCAGGCGCGCCACCACCGGGGCGAGCAGCACGGTCGAGGCGGCCAGCGGCAGCACCAGCAGTCCGGTGATGGCGGGCGAGAACCCGCCGTGACCCTCGAGCAGCTGCGGCAGGCCGAAGAAGGCGAGGTAGTACATCGCCGTGAACACGGTGAACGACAGGTACACCGTGAC
>CAYLMS010000005.1:0-20554 GCA_964384455.1 uncultured Microbacterium sp.
ACTGTCCACTATGTCCTGAGACACGAACGTCCAGAATGTCCTGAGACAGCACACCATGCGCCGGCTGATGTCTCGTCGCGCGGATGGTTTCTCGCTGATGAATGCTGCGCCGAACGCATGACGGTGCGTGGCCGGGGGGTAGTGGACGGGGCACCACGCCGCCCCGTGCCGATTGCTCATCCCGGCGAGGGTGTGCAACCCGTGTTGAAGAAGTAAGCTGAAACCGCTCCTTCTTACATCTTCGCATCGACTAGGAAAGGCCAGCCCGTGCGCAGCGACAGGTATGTCAGCAGTCGCTTCGGCGCGCTGGTCACCAATCCCACGGGCGCCTGGACCCACCCCTACTTCCTGCCCGCCCCGATCCCTCGGGAACTCCTGCTCAGCGCCGAGTCGTTCGCAGCCGTCTCCCGGGCAGACATCGCGCTCGGCCGACTGTCGGGGCTCGCCATGCTGATCGACGACCCCGAGCTGCTACTCGGGCCGGCAATGGCCCAGGAAGCCCTGTCGAGCTCTCGCATCGAGGGCACGCAGGCATCGTTGAGCGACGTGCTCAGCGCCGAAAGCTCAGGCGAGCCCATCGAAGACGAGAACCTTCGCGAAGTGGGCAACTACCTCGCTGCCGCCACGCAGGGTCGCGAGCTGATGCAGACATGGCCACTCACCCAGCGGTTCTTCTGCGCACTCCACGACACTCTCCTCGCCGATGTTCGAGGCGAGGAGAAGTTCCCCGGCGAGCTTCGACGTTCGCCGGTCTGGATCGGATCGCCCAACGCTCGTCCCGAGACCGCCCGCTTCATCCCACCTCATCAGGATCGACTTGGCGAACTGCTCGCGGATTGGGAACGGTTCGTCAACGAACCCTCGACAATGCCGCCGGTGCTGCGCGCCGCGCTGACGCACTACCAGTTCGAGACCATCCACCCCTTCCTCGTCGGCAACGGTCGCATCGGCCGTCTGCTCATAGGCTTCACCCTCGTCGCCGATGGCGTGCTCAGCACGCCCATACTGCCGATCTCGGGATATTTCGAACGCAACCGCGATGCGTACTACGACAGGCTCCAAGCGGTGCGCGAGCGTGGTGAGATCGAGGAGTGGGTGCAGTTCTTCTGCGAAGGCGTCGAACAACAGGCGAACCAGGCTGCCTCCCGCATTCGAGCTCTCGTCGAGATCCGCGAGCGCTACCGCCGAGCGACGATCAATGATCGCTCCGCCCTCACGGCGGTTGTCGACCTGGTGTTCCGCAACCCCATCGTGACCGTCGCCGCGGTCGTGCGTCACGCGGGAGTGAGCAGGCCTGCGGCCTCTGCCGCGCTGCGTCGTGCCGAAGCTCGCGGCTGGCTGCGCTCGGCCGGCAGATGGGGTCGCGGCGGCCGCGAGCGCTGGATCGCGACCGAGATCTGGGCGGCCGTGTCGAGCGAGAACGCCTTCGAACACAAGGGCACTGGAGAACTCAAATGACCGCTCTCTCCGAGTCCGCCTGGGAGCACGACGCCCTCGACACACTTGCCGAACCGCTCGGCTGGCGCCCGCGCACGGGTGAAAACATCGCTCCCGGCAGCGGCGAGCGCGACACATGGGACGACCTGCTCATCCGCCCTCGCCTGCTCGAGGCGCTGCGCCATCTCAACCCCGGTGTGCCGGGCGGCTACCTGCAGCAGGCGGTCGCCGAGATCGCCTACGATGCGGTCGCGACCAACGGGTCAGCAGTCAACGTTCAGGGCGAGGCGGTGCTCGCGCAGCTCGCGCGGGAACTCGTCACCGTGATGGGCCCAATTCGTCTAGCGCCAGCCGGGGCAATCCGGCTGCCTCGTAGATGTCGAGATGGAGTCGATGGCGGCGCGCTATGCGAACACGCGTTGGCCGAGCACATCGTGAGCACCCGTGTGACCGTGAAAGGACTCGCCCGATGGTCCGCATGATCCCCGCCTATCCGCGCGACGGAGCCAACACCTCTGAACGGAGAGTGTTCGACGCCCTCGAGGGAATCCAGGGGCACGACGACTGGGTCGCCATCCACTCCCTCGGCATCGGTCGCCATGCCGCGGCCTTCCAAGGCGAGGCCGACTTCATCGTCCTTGCGCCGGGCCAGGGCATCGTCGTCATCGAGGTGAAGTCGCCCGCGTTCGTCGAGTACAAGGGCGGCGACTGGTACCTCGACCGGGTGCCTCAGCCCCACAAAGACCCCCTCAAGCAGCTCGACGGTGCTCGGCGCAGCATTCGCCGCTATCTCAACAATCGGGATCTGCTCGTGGGAACCGAGCCGATCGCGCGGCTCGTGTGGTTCACGTCGATCGGCCGCCACCAGTTCGAGAACAAGACGCCGGGCGACCTGCAGTTCTTCGAGTGGGAGTTGGGTTGGAGCGATGATCTCAGTCGCCCCGCACGGCTCGTCGAGAAGACGCTCATGGAGTACAACCGGTGGTACTCGACAGTCGATGAGGTCGCGAACGATCCGCACGCGCTCACCCGCGAGCGCATCACGCTCGTCGCCGACGCGCTCGTCGCAGATTTCGTCGCACAGCAGACACCCGAAGAGCGCGCCCAGGAGCGCCGATCCCGCGAGATGAAGCTGCTCGGATCGCAAGAGGTCGTGCTCGAGCTGATCGACACGAACGACCACGTCTACTTCGAAGGCCCCGCCGGAACCGGCAAGTCGTACCTGATCAGCAAGTCGGCACACCGCCTCAGCCGCGAAGGACGCAAGACGCTCGTCACGTGCTGGAACGTGCTCATGGCAGACGATCTGCAGCGATTCGTGGGCGGGCTGCCCGACGTCGAGGTTGCCGATCTGAACTCGCTGATGCTGCGCCTGGTGGGCATGCCCGCCAACCCACCCGACGCAGAGCATGAGTGGTACACGAAGGAATTGCCCGAGCAGGCGATCGCCGTGCTGCGCGACAAGCCCCACCTCGGCGGGTATGAGGCGATCTGCGTCGACGAGTTCCAGGATGTCGCAGGCAATGTGCTTCTGCTGGAGCTCATCTTCGCGCTCGCCGGCACGGGGCGGCCGGCGGGCACAAAGCTGGTGTTCGCGGGCGACTCCCGTCAGCAGATTATGCGCCGCGTCGACGAACAGGTGAACGCGTTCGCCATCGCCAAGAGTCTGATCCCCGACCTCGTGCACGTGCGCGTGCGGCGCAATTGCCGAGCAGTTCCCGGGCTGACCTCGGCGATCGAGACGATGATCGGCCAGAAACTGGGCTACACCCGCCATCGTGTAGCGACTAGCGTGCCCGGAGGGCTGAGCTCCATCGACATCACCGACGGCAACGAGACCGGCGCACTCGCCGCCGCACTGCGCGACCTGCTTCAGCACCATGCGCCGCAAGACATCGTGGTGCTCAGCCCGTTCGCCGCGACACGGTCGCTTGTCGGGCGCTTGCTCGACCGCCCCGAGAAGTCGCAGGACGAGCGGTGGCTGCGCAAGCAGCTGCAGGGCGAGGGGCTGCCGGGCAGGATCCGCTGGCGGTCGGTCTTCAAGTTCAAGGGGCTGGATGCCGACGCCATCGTTCTCACCGACCTCGGTCGAGACGCACGGGACTTCATCGCGGCGCAGGATCTCGACTGGAACAACCTCCTCTACGTTGGGCTCACCCGCGCGAAATACCGGTGCGTCGTGCTTCAGTCGACGCCGACGCCGGCCACGGCAGGCGGGGGTTCGGCATGACGAGCTTCGGCCGAGCAGTGAGGGAGCTGTAGCGATGCCTTCGCTTATCGCGTGGCTCGACGCGTCGAGCGACGAACAGCGCCGCATGCGCGACATCATCAGGCTGTTCGCCGAACGCGAGAGCCGCGATGAGCTCGGCGTCGGCCAGATCCGCGACTCAATCGCGGACTCGCTTTTCCCGGGCACTTCAACCCTGCTCACCCGTGCGCGGTATCTGCTGCTCGTGCCGTGGGCATATCAGAAGGCTTCAGGGCGGCGGAATGCGGCCTCCGACGCTGACCGGTACGAACGCGACATCATCCACGCGCTCAAGGACTCGGGCGACTACGCCGGACTGCTGGGAATGCAAGCCGGGGAGGCTTTGAAGACACTGCCATCCGCCATCTATTGGTCGATGCTGCGCCGCTACGGCATCCTCACCGACACCGCATTCTCGCGAGACGACGCCCTGCGGCTGGAAGGGGCGAACACCGCGCCCGACGATCTCGTTGACACCTCCAGCGCCCGCTACCACGCGTGGTCGGCGACGCTACCTGCACCGCCCGAAGGCTTCCCCAAGTCGATCCCCGGCGGGTTCGCGCTGCTGGCCGACGAAGCAGCGTGGCTGCGCGACCGCATCCTGAGCGAAGCCTCCGGAACACTGTTCGCACACCTCGCCGTCGATCGCCCCGCGGCGGAGAGCGCAGCACCGTGGGTGGATCCGGCAGCGATCCGAGTTGATGGCACGGCACGCGAGTTGCTGGATGACGCCCGCGCCTTCTCCATGCTGATCCATGGTGCACAGCTGCTCTACAACCTGCTGCTGGCCGAAGAGTATCAGGAGGCCGGCTATGACCGGCTGTCACACCCTGCGGAGGGGTTTCGCGATCGCCTCGTGCAGTGGGCAGCTGACTTGCCCGCGATGGTCGACATCGGGAGTGGGCAGCTCGAAGCACTGCTCGCGCGAGCCGAAGTCACGCGAGGTTCCCCGATCAATCCCGCGTCCCGCCGCTTCGTCAGAGACTGGCGCGATCTGCTGCGCGAAATTGGCGCACCCGCCATCGCCGACAGCGAGTCTGCCCGCGAGTTCATCGTGAGGCGTGAACGGCAGCACAAGGGTGCGCAGGCGCGGCTCGGCAACCGCGCGCGTCTCGCGACGTGGGGTGGGAGCGCGGGTTCGGGCCTGATGGTGTACCGATGGCCGCAAGTGCGCAGCGTCCTTTTCGACATCCACGACGGTCTCGAACGCACACCGGAGGCGACGAATGCTTGAACCGCAGTCACGCGCCGCACTGACCGAGCAGTTGACACCGCCGCCGGGATTCGAGCTGTCTCACGCAGTTGGCACCACGTTCACCCTCGATCTCGCTACCGCGCTTGCAGTGCCGCTGTCGTTGGGTTCGCACCGGCTCTCTGCCCGGGATGACACCCTGGGCGTGCTCGATGCGGTCCGGAGAGCCGCCGATCGTGTAGACGTGTTCGCGCAAGCCGGCGGGATCTCGATGGCCACCCGCTCCGATCTCGTCATGCTCCTCGAACAAATGGTCCACCCCGTCGCGCCGCGGCGCGGCCTCTTCCATCCGAAGGTGTGGTTTCTCGAGTACAGCGCCGGCGAAGACACTGCTTACCGCTTCTTGTGCGCGAGTCGCAATCTCACCGCCGACCGTAGCTGGGACGTCGTCGTGCGGCTCGATGGCACGCCTGCCCCCAACGGAAGGAAGCGAGAAGCGATGGCGGAGAACCGCCCACTCGTCAGGCTGCTGCGTCGCCTCCCTTCCCTCAGCGTGCACCCGCTCGAACATGCCAGGCGCGCGCGCATCGACGAGCTCGCTGAGCGCTGGCGAACAGTCGCCTGGGAACGGCCCGAACCGATGAGAAGCGTCGCATTTCACGTGTTCGGCACAGCCGAATCCACGACGCCCGACCTACATGGCATGCGCGCGCTCATCGTCTCGCCCTTTCTTTCCGACGACGGGCTGCGTCAGTTGCGCTCAGGCATTCGCACCAACACGCACCTCATCTCACGTGCGGACAGCCTCAATCGCCTGCAGCCGGAGTCGCTTGATGCCAAGCTTTCGACCTACGTCCTCGATGACGCGGCGACCTATTCGACCGACGACGATACCGACGACGACCGCCAAGCAATTGTGTCGCCGGGCGAGCGCCTGTCCGGACTGCATGCAAAGGCCTTCATCGTTGATCGCTGGGATGGGGCACACGTGTTCCTCGGATCGGCCAACGCAACCGGAGCAGGGTGGCAGAGCAACGTCGAGGTGATGGTGGAATTCGTCGGCCCCATTCCGAAGGTCGGCGTGCAAGCAACGCTCGATGCCCTCGGCTCGCTCAAGGAGGAGTACCCCACCGAGGGCGGCGCAGAGGCCGACGCCGAGGAGTTGGCCGAACGCCGACTCGAATCGTTCGTGCGCAAGCTCGCGAGCGCGCGCTTCTCTGCACGCGTGCTGCCCGCCGATCCCTATGCTTTGCGTGTCTGGGCTGACCACGAAGTCGTCACGACCCTGACTCGGCACGCGGGTGCTGTGTCAGTGCGTTGGCAGTTGCTGACTCGACCAGACCTGAGCAGCGGCACGGTGGCCGCAAGCGAGACCGATGGAGTGCTACTGACAGGCATCCCGCTCGCCGACATCACACCCTTCGTCGTTCTGGTCGCGCGCGACGCGGCGGGCAACGAGCGCCGCACGATCGTTCTTGCGCGGCTGTTCGATGATGTCGATAGCCGACGCGATGCGATCATCGCCCGCCAGCTCAAAGACCCGGCCGCCTTCGTTCGCCTCCTGACCTTGCTCCTCGCGCTTTCTGGACAGGGGATGGTGCCTGCACAGGGGACGTCCGCCACGGGCTTCTTCGGAACCGCGAATGCCGCTGACAGTGGCACGGGCCTCTTTGAAGCACTCCTCCGCGCCGTGGCCGAGGGGCACAACGGGCTGGCGGACGCGCGTCGCATTGTCGACTATCTCCGCGACCACGATGAGCAGGGAGTGCTGCCCGACGGATTCGAGGAATTGTGGGGGCAAGTGTGGTCAGCCCACCTCGAGCTCACGGGAGGTCACGCATGAGCATCGTCGACGTCGACGCCGTGATGGCCGGGCTCAAGGGCTTCCAGCAGGACGCCGTCGATCACGTGATCGACCGGTTCTACGGCGCAGGCGAGGCCACGGCATCCGGTCGCTTTCTCGTCGCCGACGAGACCGGACTCGGCAAGAGTATCGTGGCGCGTGGCGTGATCGCGCGAGCGATCGAGCACCTGCAGGGTGTCGACAACATCGATCGCATCGACATCGTCTACGTCTGCAGCAACGTAGATCTCGCCACCCAGAACCTCCGTCGCCTCAACGTCACGGGTGACAAGCACATTGGAATGGCGACCCGTCTCACTCTGCTCGCGAAGGAGAGTCGCCGCCTCAACGAGAAGGCGGCGGATGCCGGCAAGAAGGTAAATCTCGTCTCGTTCACGCCCGGCACGTCTTTTAGCGACGGGGGTTGGCGGCAGGGTTCGGCCCCCGAGCGAGCGATGATTACCGTGATCCTCGATAAGATCGCGAACCGCACTGACTCGGACCGGCGAGTCACACGACTATTGATGCGCGGCAACGTGAAGACCGTGACAGGATTCGACAAGAACTACGTCAGGCCGCTACTGAGTGAACTCGCGGGAGAACTCGATTCGACAATCGTGTCGACGTTCACCTGCATGATCGAGAAGGATGGCTCGCTCGATCGCTTCATCTCGCTCCGCGACGAGATACGCCACAAGCGCTCCGTGCCGGGCGAGTTGTGGCATCGGAACCATGACCTCATCGCCGAGTTCCGGCATTCGCTTGCCAAAGCCGGCGTGGACACACTCAAACCGGACCTCATCATTCTTGACGAGTTTCAGCGGTTCCGGCACTTGCTCGACCCGCGGTCGGGAGACGCTGCAGAGCTCGCGCACGCGTTGTTCGAGCACCCGAATGCGAAAGTGCTACTCCTGTCCGCGACCCCCTACAAACCTTTCACCAACAGCGACGACGCTGAGGACGACCACTATCAAGATTTCCTCGCGACAGTGCGGTTCCTAGCTGGCGGAACCCCCGGGGCCGAACTGGGCGCCGCGTCGGCTCTCGCCGCGTATCGCCAATCGCTCGTAGTCGGCGGAGATGCGCACGCTGCCGCTCGTCGTGCCAGCGATGCGCTCACCCCATTCATGACTCGGTCCGAACGGCCGCCGATCGGTGAACACGAAGACCTTGTCGCGGTGCGACGCCTGGCGACGGCTTCTCCGACAGTTGCAGACGTGCGGGAATGGGTCTCGCTGCGCGCGTTAGGGCGCGCCGTTGATTCACCGATCGATCTGGAGTATTGGAAGTCGATCCCCTACTTCGCGAGCTTCATGGACGGTTACAGGCCCGCAGACGGCATTCGCACCGCTCTGGACGGACCACACGCGGCGCGGGTCGGATCGCAGCTCGCGGCGACGCGGGCGCTGGACGGCGAGGTGATCGCCGCGTTCGACCCGGTTGACCTCGGCAACGGGCATCTGCGCGCCCTCGCTGACGAGACACTCGGGAGTGGATGGTGGCGGTTGCTGTGGATTCCCCCGACGATGCCGTACCTCCGACCCGGCCCCGTGTACGCGCCGCTGTCGGACGGCTCCGTCACGAAGCATGTGCTGTTCTCGGCATGGACAGGCGTTCCGACAGCGGTCGCCGCGCTGCTGAGCTACGAAGCCGACAGGTTGATGGCCGGCGACCGAAGCCTCCTGCGCGACAACACTCCCGAGTCACGAAAGGCGGTTGGCGCGCGCCTCCAGTACAAGATCGCCGACGGTCGCCCCGCCACAATGTCGACGCTGGCTATCTTCTGGCCGCACCCTGCTCTCGCCGAACTCGGCGACCCGCTCGCGGGCGCACGAGCAGTCGGAGGCGCAATCGATGCGGACGCGCTTCTCACCTCCATCCACGACCGCCTCAGCACCGGTGCGGCGACCGACCAGGTCGCGGACGCCGTGTTCGCGTACCCAGGCATGCTTCCGCCCGAGCTCACCGGTTCGTCGGCGGAGGATCTCGTCGAGTTGCGCACCGATCAGGAACGTATCGGAGGCCTGCTCGAGCACGTCCGGCTCGCACTGCAGCCGTCGGAAAACGGGATCCTCTCGCATGCCGACGTGGCCAGGGTCGCCGCTCACGCGCCAGGAAATATCGCCTGGCGCGCCCTGCGAAGTGTCGCAGGGCCGGGTGTTACCGCCACAGGGCTCTGGGCCGCGGCATTCGAGCTCGCGCGAGGCATCCGCACTCTGTTCAATCGCACCGAATCGATCGCACTTCTCGTCACGAACTATGAGAGCGGGCGGCCGTATTGGCAGAGCGTTCTCGACTACTGTGCCGACGGGAATCTGCAGGCCGTCATGGACGAGTACCTGTTCCAACTGCTCAGCGACGCGGGCGGCGAAGAACTCGACGACGCGAAGCTCGCCGCGCTTGCTCGTCGCGCGGTCGAGTCGATCGAACTGCGACCTGCCCGCTATGTGGCGCGCAACAACTCTCCTGCGCGTGATGAGATTCCGATGATGGCCCGATTCGCACTGCGATATGGCGGGAAGTACGCCAGCGACGGTGATGACAAGACCGGGGTCCGTCAGGGCGAGGTTCGGGCTGCGTTCAACAGCCCGTTCGCACCCTTTGTCCTCGCATCGACGAGTGTCGGACAGGAAGGCATCGACTTCCACTGGTGGAGCCACTCCATCGTGCACTGGAATCTGCCCTCGAACCCGGTCGACTTCCAGCAACGCGAGGGGCGAGTCAACAGATTCGCGGGTCACGCGGTACGCAAGAACGTTGCAGAGTCGCATTGGCAGGACGTGCTCGCTTCGGACGACGTGCGGGCGTGGCGTGCCGCATTTGACGCTGCGGTCGACACCGAGAACGACCTGGGCGAGTTCTCACCATGGTGGATCTATCCCGGCTCCGCCCGCATCCACCGCGTGATCGCGCAGTATCCGCTGAGCCGAGACATTGCCAAATACGAACGCTTGCGCAGCGCGCTCACCCTCTATCGCTTGACCCTCGGTCAGCCGCGCCAGGAAGATATGGTGCAGCTGCTCGCGAAGCGGGGCATCGACGGCGACTCCGTGCCGACCATCGACCTGCGGCCGCCGCGAACGCAGAGAATCCATCCAAATCGCCCCTGACTGCACGTCGTCTGGCAGACGAAGCCCGTCGTAATCCCGCTCAACTCGGCCGACATCAAGCGGCGGTCGTCCCCGTGAGGTGCCGCGCGCAGAACCGCGCGGCCTCCTTCCCCGCGAAGGCGGCACGCACGTGCGCCACCCAGACCTGCCCCGCCGGGCGTCACCACGGACTCATGCGCACGCGTTCGCTACCGTGAAGATCGTGGCACATGAGCAGGAACCTGACGACAAACGAATGCGGCTCCGATATGCCGGCGCGTGCCGCCTGTGCAACGAGCCACGGCCCGCGGGGGCCGAGGCGGTGTATGAACGCGGCGCCAAGACAGTCCGCTGCGTGGAGTGCCGCGGCACCACCACCAATCTCGATCCCGTCACGAGCACCAATGTCGGTCCCGGTGCCACCGTGAGTGTCGACCCCGGCACGGCCGGCGCGTCTGCACGCCGCGAGCACGATCGCCGCGCTGCGAAGCGAGAAGCGCGCATCCGAACCGCTCACCCCAAGCTTGGCGGATTGATCCTCGCGCTGTCGAACGAACCGCAGAGCACCCGCGCATGGGAGGTCGGAGCGATCGGCGAGGAGATGCTCGCCGATCGCCTCAGGACGCTGCCCACTACCTTTCGCGTGCTGCATGATCGCCGCATCCCGGGAACGCGCGCGAATATCGACCACATCGTCGTCGGACCGACCGCCGTGTGGGTCATCGACGCGAAGCGCTACAAGGGGAAGCGCCCTTCCCTGCAGGTGGAGGGTGGGCTGTTCCGTCCCCGCGTGGAGTCGCTTCGCATCGGCGGCCGCGACGGCACGCCGCTCGTCGCCGGCGTGCGCGGCCAGGTGGAACGGGTCGAAGCATCGCTCGGCGCCACCACGGTTTCCGTGACCGGTGCGCTGTGCTTCCTTGACGCAGACTGGCCGCTCCTCGGCGGCTCCTTCACGGTGGGAGGCATCGAGGTGGTGTCGCCAGGAATGCTCGTGAAGCGGATGACGCAGGCCACGACCGTGCCCATCGATGTCGACGGTGCATACGCCTGCCTGGCATCCCGCTTTCCGCCTGCATGAGTGCGGCGCGCTGCGAGGCCGCGCGTCGCCCGGTCAGCATTCGCCCACCGGAAACCACCCGCGCGACGAGAAGCCATGCGCAGCGTGATGTTTCGTCGCGCGGAGGGTTCCTGGCAGGTGGATGCTGTCCCGCGAGCACGGGCCGTATCGTTCGAGTTGCGCACGCCGCGCCGGTGTCCCCGGCCCTCGATAGGCTGGCCGGACGATCCGCATCCGGGGGGAGGGCGACGATGGTATTCGGGCGTGTGCGACGCATCCGCGTGGCGGGGGTGCCTGCCGACTTCCGCGTTCCCCGGGGCTGGCCGTCCCCCACCGACAAGTGGGTGCGCGAGAACGTGTTCTGGCAGCCGCCGCCGGGCTGGGCACCGCTGTCCGACCTCCGGCCCGCACCGGTCGACTGGGTCTACTGGACGCCGAATCCTCTGCTCCCCCGCATCGCGGCGCGCCCGTTCCGCGCGATCGCGGGCTGGATGCGGATGTCGAACGTGCTCGCACTGGCCTTCCTGGTCGCGCTCGCCGGCGCGGCGGTGACGGGTCACCCGGCGCTGCGCACGCTCGGAACCTGCTTCGCCGCCGCTGCCGTCGTGTGCGTGCTCGTGCACGAGAGCTTGCGCGCCCGCACCACCCGCCGGCTCGTGATCGAATTCGCGCTCGTCGCGGAGCGAGGGCGCAGCGAGCGGCTGACGAAGGAATACCAGCGCTATCTGACGGCCGCCGCATGACCCTCGATGAAGCCCGAGAGTGCCTCGGGGTCGGCAGAACCGCGAGCGTCGAAGAGATCCGGGAGGCGTTCCGGCGCGCGGCGCGCGCGGTGCATCCCGACCGGCATCCGGGAGCCGACGCCGCCCGCCGCGCCGAGCTCGGTCGCGACTTCGACCGAGCGCGCGAGGCGCGCGACATCCTCGTGCGGCATGCCGGCGACCCGCTGCGCGCGGCCGACGCGCCGCCACCCGCTGCCGCGCCGCACCATGCCGACCGCGATGCCGCACGGCCGCGGGCCCGCCCGCGCACGTCGCACCGCCACGACTCGGCGCCACCGCGTGCAGCCCGCGTGACTATGCGGTTCGACGAATTCATCGCGTGGACGGATGCCGCGGGCTTCAGGGCCGGGGTGCGTTCCCGGCCCTATACCGACTGGCCGCGGCTGGTCGCGTGGTCCATCGTCGCGCTCGCTGTAGCAGTCGCCGTCGGCAGCAACCTCGTCGCGAGCGCGAGCATCTGAGTAGCCTCGGCGGCGGTGGCAGCATCCGACACCGCGCGCCAGGGATTCGAATGGATCCGGGACTTTCCGGCGCGCGTCGTCGTCTCGCGGCCCGATGACGACACCACGCGCCGGCGATCACGCGCCCGCACGCCCCGCCCGCACGCGCCCGCACGCCCCGCCCGCACACGCCCGCCCGCACACGCCGCCAGCATCCGTCCCGCCCACCCCCTCAGCCCGGCAGCAGGGCCGGCACCTCAGCCCAACCCGGCCAGCGCGTCGCGCACCCCGAGCGGGCGCGAGCCGTCGGCCGCCCAGATGCCTGCGAGCTGCGGCGCGCCCGAGGCGAGCCCCCGCACCCCCGCGGTGTAGGCGCGGGTGACGAACACCTGCGGCCGGAAGCCGAACACCACGGTGTCGCCGGGACGCGCCGCGGCGGCATCCGGAACGATCGCGTAGTAGTCGATGGCCTCCGGTGCGGGCATGTCCACCGACACCGGGGCAGTCTGGGACGCGAGCTTGCCCTCGGGCACGACCAGCGCCTGCACCGGCGGGATGCCGAGCACCGGGTCGACGTACAGCCCACCGCCGAACACGAAGGCGTCGCCGTTCCACACGTGCGACACTTCCGACACATACGCGATCGCCGGGTCCTCCACGAGATCGCGCACGGCGTGCAGCGGCGTGGTGCCGGTGAGTCCGTGCCCCGGCTCGACCTGGGTGGCGCCCGCCTCAGCGAGCCGCGCGAGGGTGGCCGAGCTGGTCGTGCCGGGCGCGTTGACCTCGATGTCGCGGAATCCGGATGCCTCCAGCAGCCGCTTCGCCCTGGTCAGGGTGCCGAGATTCGGGGTGGCCGCGGCGTCGCCGGCTCCTGCATCGAACAGCGTGGCGGGAAACGTCGTGATGCCCGCGAACCGCACCCCGGGCAGTGCGTCCACCCGCCGCGCGGCGGCGACGATCTCGTCGGCGTCGAACCCGCCCTCGTGCCCGCGGTAGAAGCGATCGCCGGGCCCGGCGATGCGCAGCAGCACGTCTTGCACGCGGCCGGCGGCGACCGAGGCGGCACCGGCCTCGCGCGCCTTCTCGTCGGAGAACACCGTCCAGTACAACGGCTTCAGCGCCGCCGCGTCCGCCGCCCGATGCCGCGGGATCTGCACGAGGTGCCCCAGATGTCCCGGCGCGAGCCCGCCCGCCGCCGCCGCCATCGTGCACTCCAGGTCGACGCCCACCGAATGGGTGATGCCGCCGGCGGCGATCGCCCGCGACGCGTCGCGGTTGCGCCCCAGCTGCTTGGTCATCGCGAACGCGCGCAGTCCGAGCCGCGCCGCCTCGCCCTGCACGGCCGCAGCGTTGCGGGTGACGGCGTCGAGGTCGATCACATACGTGTTCGGCGGGATGCTGCCCGCCCGGTGCAGCGCGACGGCGGCGTCGAGCAGCGCGGGGTTGCGGCGGCGCAGGAGCGACAGGAACATCACGGGCCCTTCTTGCCGCGAAGCGGCCGGCAGACGACGATCGGCGACGGGGAGTTCACGACGGCACCACGAGGATGCGGGCGGGGTTGGCGATCGTCATCGCATCGATCGCGTCGTCGCCGACGCCGCGATCGCGCAGCGCGGGCAGGAACCGCTCCGCCAGATAGCTGTAGCCGAGCGCGCCATGCGTGTCGGGGTTCATCGCCACTTCGGCGCCGGTGAGATCCTGGGCCAGCAGCATCCGATCCGCGTAGCCGTCGGCCACGAGCGCCGCCACCAGGTCGGCCCGACCGGAATCCGATCGCGCGAACGCGCGCTTGCCGAACTCGCCGTCGGGCCGCGGCGCGGGCGGGCCGAGGAAGAAGTCCCACGTCTGCTTGCCGATGGTGTCGATCGCGATCGTCGCGCCGCGATCGAGGATGCTGCGCGCATAGTCCGCGTCGAGCTGGGTGTCGACGTGCCCGATCACCACGCGTGCGGGGTCGAGCCCCTCGGCGATGAGCAGGTCGAGCTGCTCGTGCGCCATGGTGCCGTGCGTGGTGTGGGTCATCACGGCGAGCCCCGTCTCGCGGCTCGCGCGGGCGACGGCTCGCAGCGCACGCTGCTCGAACGCGGTGATCTCGCCGAGGCTCGTGGCCTGTTCGCCGAAGACGCCGGCGCGGATGCCGGTGCCGCCGATGCCCGACTGCGCATCGGCGATGAAGCGCTCCGCGAGCACGTCGATGTCCGCCGTGCGCGCCCACGGCGGCGCATACGACTCGAGGTATATCGCGGTGCCGGTCACGATGTGCAGGCCGCTGCGACGGGAGATCTCGGCCAGCAGCGACACGTTCTCGCCCGCTTCGTCCCGGCCGACCACGCCGTACGGCGACAGATCGACGAGGGTGCCGAAGCCGAGCGCGCGCAACCGCTGCACGGCGGCGACGGCGAGGTCGACGCGGTCGTCGCGCGTGCCGCCGGTGAGCCAGCGGCCGGGCGCCAGCGAGAGCAGGTGCTCGTGCGGCATGACGCGGCCGAGGCCCGCGGCATCCACCGGACCGAGCACGGTCATCACCGAGCGCATTGCACCCTTTCGGCAGTTCGGGCAAGAACCGCTTCAGTTTGCTTTCACGTAGCAACTAAAGTCAAGCGCAGACGCGACGAACGGCGACGGGATGCCGTCGGCACCGCGCGGACGCGGTGCGGGTCGCTCTACGCTCTTGACGACGGCGAGGTGAGGGAGACGATGGTCCACGACACGCGCGAACTGAATCGCACGGCCGTACTCACGCTGCTGCTGCAGAGCCGCCCGGCGAGTCGCAAACAGCTTGCCGACGCATCCGGGATCTCGCCGGCGACGGTCAGCCGGACGGTCGAGGACCTGCTCGCTTACGGGATCGTGCGCGAAGTGTCGGAGCTGGTCACCGAGCAGCGCGGGCGGCGCGCGATGCTGCTCGATGTGTGCGCCGACCGCACCCACGTGGTGGGCGTCGACCTCGGCGCGAACCGCACCCGGATGATCCACGCCGACCTGCTCGGCGCGCCGCTGGGCCAGCGCACGCTGCCCACCCCGCGCGCGCTCGACGGCGAGCAGCTCGCCCGCTGGACGGCCAACGCGGTGCGCGCGCTCGCGGGGCCGGCGTGGGTGCGCACCGATCGGGTGCACGTGGGCCTTCCCGGCGCCGTCGGGGTCGACGGCGTCACCGTCAGCAACGTGCCCAACCTGCCGCAGGTCGAAGGCTCGCGGTTCCTCACCCGCGTGGCCGAGCTGCTGCAGCGACCGGTGCGCGGCGACAACGACGCCAATCTCGCGCTGGTCGGCGAGCAGCGATTCGGTGCCGCGCGCGGCGCGCCGACCGCCGCGATGCTGATGATCGGTACGGGCCTCGGTGCGGGCATCGCCATCGACGGCCGCATCCTGCGCGGCGCGCACGGGATCGTCGGCGAGTTCGGGCAGCTGCCCGTGGGGCCGATGGGCGCACGGCTGGAGACGATGGTCACCGGTCCCGGCATCCTGCGTGCCGCCGCCGACGCGGGCATCGGGCTCGCCTCGCCGGCCGAGCTGTTCGCCGCCGATGCCGCCGAGCCTGTGCGCGCGCTGCGCGCGCAGGTGGAGCAGGCGCTGCTGATCGTGCTCACCGCGACGTGCGTCGCGTGCGAGCCCGAGGTGATCGTGCTCGGCGGAGGCGTCGCTGCGTCGCTGACCGACGACCTGGCCTGCTTCGAGGCGTCGCTCGAGCAGGGCTTGGGGGTGAGCCCCCGACTGGTCGGCTCGGTGCTCGGCGATTTCGCGGGCGCCCGCGGCGCGGTCGTGGTCGCGCTGCATGGCGTGTACCTCGAACTCGGCGTCGACGAGCGCGCCCTCGGGCGGCTGCCTGCCGGGTGAGCGCGCTCCGGCGCGGCGGGGCATGGGGCTCTTCGGCGGCACGTGGCGCCTGGCGCTTCGCCGGCGCCTGGCACTTCGCCGGCGCCTGGCGCTTCGCCGGCGCCTGTGGTCGCCAGCGCGGCCCGATGCGACCAGACGCGTCAGGCAATCGCCGGCGGCGCCGAATCGCCGGCGCCTGCTGTCGCCATCGGATGCCACGCCGACAACGCGCGTCAGGCACTCGGGCGAGCATCCACAATCGCCGGCGGCGCCGATTCGCCGGCGCCTGCTGTCGCCAGCGGATGCCACGCCGACAACGCGCGTCAGGCGTACGGGCGAGCATCCGCGCCGAGCTCGACCGCGGCCAGCACCTCGTCGCGGCGCCCCTGCGCGATCAGCCGCTGGCCCGTGGCGCTCGCCGTGAGCACGTGCCGCAGTGCGCCGCGCAGCCCGCGGTACGCTTCGCAGGCTGCCGCCGCCTCGGGCGAGGAGTGGTCGATGCCGACCTCCGCGAGCGCATCGACGATCGCGCCGGCGCCGAGCAGATCCTCCACCGCGAACCGCTCCGCCCCGTCGGCATCGCGCTCGCCCGCCGCGATCACGGCCACGGCGACCCGGCGACCCCGACGGGTCTGCTCGGCGAGCACCCTGCGCGCCACCGCCGCGGCGTCACGCAGCGAACCCCGCAGCACGACCTCCCCGTCCCCGGCCGCAGCGACGTCGTCGCCGCCCTCGGAGCCGAGCACATCGACGACCACCACGACCTCGGCCGGAGCCAGCCGCGCTAGACCGCTCGCACCCCACTCGAAGCGCACCTGGTAGCGGGCCTGATCGGCGGGGCTCGGCATCCGCTCAGCCTACGACCGCGGCATCCGGGTGCGAGACTGTCCGCATGCGCGTGCTGGTCAAGACGGTCATCGATTGCGATGCGGATGCCGCGTGGCGCGCGCTGCACTCCCCACAGGCGATGGCCGAGCTGTACGGACCGCTCGTGCGGATGACTCCGCTCGACGCACCCCCGACCCGGTGGCAGAGCGGCGCAGAGGTCGCGGTCGCACTGAGCCTGGCAGGCGTCGTGCCGCTCGGCACGCAGCTGATCCACGTGACCGACGCGGTGCGCCGCGAAGCCGACGGCGCCGAGGTGCGCGTGCTGCGCGACAGCGGCATCCCTCTGTCGGGGCCGCTCGCGGCGCTGGACGTGTGGGATCACCCGCTCGCCGTGCGTCCGACTCCGGGCGGGCGCACGCTGTGGCGCGAGCGACTCGTGATCGGCGGCCCGGCCGCAGCGATGCTGTGGCCGGGCCTGTGGGCGGCGTGGCAGTGGCGCGCCGCGCGCGTGCGCCGGCTCGCGCCGTCGTGGGCCCACGACGGCGCGTGACTCACCCGGCGAGCGCGACCACCGGCGACACGCGGGTCGCCAGTCTGGTCGGCGCCACCGCTGCGACCAGCGTCAGCACCGCCGTCGCCCCCACGACCACCAGCAGCGGCACCATCGGCAGCGCAGGAGCCACGAACGCGCCGCCGGCGCGCCCGCCCGGCTCGAGCCCCACCGATCCGAGCAACGACTGCGCCCCCGCCCAGCCATAGCCCACGCCGAGCACGAGCCCGGTGACGAGCGCCGCGATCGTGATGTGCGCGGCCTCCAGCAGCACCATCGCGCGCACCTGACCGCTCGACAGCCCCAGAGCGCGCAGCAGCCCGAACTCGCGCGTGCGCGCCGCCACCCCGAGGGTGAGCAGATTCACCAGTCCGACCGCGGCGATCACCGCCGACACCGCCACCAGCGTGATCATGATCGCTGTGACCGTGTCGAGGATCGCGGTCATGGGCGCCGGCGGCTCGCCGTGCGCCAGTGCGGTGAACACGGCCTTCGTCGTCTCGGTGGCCACGGCCAGCATCGTCACCAGTGTCACGCCGATCACGACGCCGATCGCCATCCGGCTCGACCGTTCGGGAAAGCGCAGCGCGTTCTCGGCGGCGAGCCGCGCCGTCGCGCCGCGCCCGAACGCGGCGCCCACCAGCCGCAGCACGGGCGGCATCACGAGCGTCGCGCCGAGAGCGATGCCGGTGAACGACAGCAGTCCGCCGAAGAATGCGACCACCACGCCGAGTGGAGTGAGCGTGCCCACCGCCACTCCCGCCGCGAGCAGCAGCGCACCCGCGAGCAGCAGTGCGCCCGCGACGACGTTGCGGCCGGTGCGACGCGCGACCATCTCGTGCGACGCCTCGACGGCGCCGCCGATCGCCTGCAGCGGGGTCACGGCCAGCACCCTCCTGGTGCCCGCCCACGCGGCCGCCCAGGTGGTGAGCACCACCACGATCGCGGGCACCGCCGCGAGAGGCTGGGCGAGCGAAAAGGGCACCTTCTCGAGCCCCAGCACCGGCCGCGCCACCGCGAGCCCCACAGCCGCGATCATCCAGCCGACGATGAGCCCCGCACCTGCGCCCACGAGCCCGACCGCCAGTCCGCGGCGCGCTATCGAAGCGCGCTGCGACCGCGCCGATGCTCCGATCAGTCGGTAGAGCGCGATCTGGCGCGTGCGCCCGGCGACGACGGTGGCGAACGTGTTGGCCGTGACCACAGCACCGACATAGACCGCCAGTCCCACGAGCACCAGCACCAGGAAGCTGAGCACGAACGCCAGCGTGCGGCTCTGCCCGATCGACTCGTTGGCCGTGAGCAACGCGCCCATGAATGCCGTAGCCATGACCAGCACCACCCCGAAGGCCGACGAGATCACGGCGACCAGGATGCTGGCGCCCATCCCCGGTTCGCGCCACCAGCGCGCCGCCGCCCTGGTCATGCCGGCACCCCCGCGCCCTGCTCGGAGGCGAGCAGGATCTCGGCGATCGCCGCAGGGCTCTGCTGCGGCAGGTCGGTGACCACCCGCCCGTCGCCGAGGAAGACCACGCGATCGGCGTGGCTCGCCGCGACCGGGTCGTGCGTGACCATCGCGATCGTCTGGCCGTACTCGCGTGCGGTGTCGCGCAGCAGCGTGAGCACCTCCCGACCGGTGCGTGAGTCGAGGTTGCCTGTCGGCTCGTCGGCGAACACCAGTTCGGGCGAGGTGGCCAGCGCGCGGGCGATCGCCACGCGCTGCTGCTGCCCGCCCGACAGCTCGTGCGGGCGGTGACCGAGCCGGTCGGCGAGCCCGAGCGCGGCGACCAGGCCGTCGATCCGCGCACGCTCCAGCGCAGAGGGTCGGCGCCCGTCGAGCTCGAACGGCAGCAGGATGTTGCCCATCGCGTCGAGCGTGGGCACGAGGTTGAACGCCTGGAACACGAACCCCACGCGGCGGCGACGCACGATCGTGAGCTCGAGGTCGCCGAGCCCGGTGATCTCGGTCTCGCCGAGCCATACCCTGCCCTGCGTGGGGGTGTCCAGCCCAGCCATCACGTGCATGAGCGTCGACTTGCCGGAGCCCGACGGCCCCATGATCGCGGTGAACTCCCCCCGGCGGATGCCGAGGGTCACGTCGTCCAGGGCCAGCACGCTCGCGTGCCCTGTGCCGTAGATCTTCTTGACGTATTGCACGCGGGCGGCGAGGCCGGCGTCGGCTGTGGTGTGTTCCATGTCATCGACGCTATGAGCCGGCCACGCCCCGGGTCGTCGGCCTGGCGAGGCATCCGCATCCGCCGGGAGGATGATCTGCGGACGCACGGCAGGCGAAACCGGCGGGGCCCCTTCAGGCGACCACAAGTGGGCGCACGGCGTGGTCGCCGGCGGCGAGTTCGCCCTGCGATCAGACCAGGCCGTGGTCGAAGGCGAACACCACCAGCTGCACCCGGTCGCGCAGGCCGAGTTTGGCGAGGATGCGACTGATGTGCGTCTTCACGGTGGCCTCGGAGAGGTACTCCCCCGCCGCGATCTCAGCGTTGCTCAGGCCGCGCGCGGCAAGCGCGAAGATCTCGCGCTCGCGCTCGGTGAGTCCGCCGAACGCGGCGGGCGCGGGGCGGGGCGGGGCGGCGGACTGCGCGAACAGTTCGCGCGTCGCGGTAGCGGCGATCACCGCCGACCCCGCGTGCACCGTGCGGATCGCGGCGAGCAGAAACTCGGGGTCGGCGTCTTTGAGCAGGAATCCGCTCGCCCCCTGCCGGATGGCCCGGGCGGCCGCCTCATCGAGGTCGAAGGTGGTGAGCATGACGATCCGCGGCGGTGCGGGGTCGGCGAGCAGTTCGGCGGTGGCCGCGAGACCGTCGAGCACCGGCATCCGGATGTCCATCAGCACGACATCGGGCAGCACGGTGCGCACGACCTCGACGCCCTGCCGCCCGTCGCCCGCCTCGCCGACGACCTCGAGGTCGGGCTGCGAGTCGATCACCATCCTGATGCCGGCCCGGAAGAGTGCCTGATCGTCGACGAGCACCACGCGGATCATGTCGCGCTCGCGGAGGGAGCGTCGGCGGGTTCGGGCGACGGGGCGGGTGCGGAGGGTGCGACCGCGGGTGCGGCGACGGGCGCCGGAACCGGTAGCACGGGCACGGGGCCTGGCGCTGGCACCGGCGAGAGCGTCGGCGTAAACACCGGCGCGGCGAGCGCGAACGGCAGGTCGGCGGTCACGACGAACCGGCCGGCCGACACCTCGGTGCGAAGTTCGCCGCCCACCAGATGCGCGCGCTCGCGCATGCCGAGCACGCCGTGGCCCGCGG
>CAYLMS010000006.1:0-17420 GCA_964384455.1 uncultured Microbacterium sp.
GGAGCGGTTGCCGAGGAAGCGCACGGGGTCGATCGGCTCGCGCGTGCCGCCGGCCGACACCACCACCCGCAGCTCCGCGAGGTCGAGCGGGCGGGTGAGGGCGAGCGCGGCGCGCACGATCTCGTCAGGCTCCGACATGCGCCCAGGCCCGCTGTCGCCGCCGGTGAGCGCGCCGTCGGCCGGGCCGATCACGGTCACGCCGCGGCCGCGCAGCACGGCGAGGCTGGCCTGCGTGGCCGGATGCCGCCACATCTCGGTGTGCATGGCCGGCGCCACGGCGACCGGCGCCGTGGTGGCCAGTAGGGTGGTGCCCAGCAGGTCGTCGGCAAGGCCTGCGGCCATCTTCGCGAGGGAGTGGGCGGTGGCGGGGGCGACGATCACGAGGTCGGCGGACTGGCCGAGCGCCACATGGCGCACGCGCGGCACGTCGTCGTGCACGCTCGTGGTCACCGGGTTGCGGCTGATCGCCTCCCACGTGGGCAGTCCGACGAAGCGCAGCGCGTCGACGGTGGGCACCACGTGCACGTCGTGCCCCTGCTGCACGAGCAGCCGCACGAGGTGCACGGTCTTGTATGCCGCGATGCCGCCGGTCACCCCGACCACGATGAACATGCCTCGATCATCCCATCGGGCGGTGCCGTCGTGTGCACGGTGATCGTGCAGGTGCCGGCATCCGCCGGTGGGACGGTGCGGATGCTGGCGGTGCGCGACGAGGATCCGCACCGCGCATGGCAGCCCTTGGGCGCCTGGTGGCCCGACCGGCCCGGTGTGATTGGCGTGCGCGATGTGCGCGCGGGCGGCGCGTGGCTTGCGGCGTCCGAGCCGGACGGACGGCTCGCGGTGCTACTCAACCGGCACAGCGCCGCACCGTCGCCGGATCTCACGCCGGTCTCGCGCGGGACGGTCGCGCTCGATGCCGTGGCCGGGCGCGCACCCGAGCCCCCCGTGGCGATGCCCGGGTTCAACCTGGTGGCGGTCGACGGGCACGAGGTGCGGGTCACGACCTGGGACGGCGAAACGCTGCGCGCGCAACTGGTTCCGCCCGGCGTGCACATGATCGCCCACCATGACCTCGACGATCCGCGCTCGGGGCGGATCGCCGCATGGCACGAAGCGTTCGCGCACGCGGCGGCGGCGTCCTCGGATGCCGCGACCTGGTCGGCTGCGTGGTTGGCCGTGCTCGCGCACAGCGCGCGGCTCGACCCCACCGACGAGCGCGCGATCATCCGTGACAACACTCCGCTCGGCTTCCCGACGCAGTCGCTGCTGCTGTGCACGGCCGAGATCGAGCCGGGCGCCGTGCGCGTGCGCTACGCGGAGCTGGAGCATCCCGGCCATTGGAACCCGGTGACCCTCGTCGCACCGGTGCGCGGCGGGCTACCGTGAGAGGGTGCGGCAAGACGATGACGGCGGGATGAGCAGTCGGTGGGCGGCGCGGTGAGCGGGGCGCCGGCGGGCTGGTATCCCGATCCGACGGGGCGCAACCAGTTGCGCTACTGGGACGGCCAGGTCTGGTCGGACTGGGCGATGCACGGCGGGGCCGAGATCGTGGATGCCGTCAACGCCCCCGCGCAGGTGACGGCGCCGGTCGCCCCGGCGCCGGCCGCCGTCGCACCGGCCGCAGCGCAGGCCGCCCCCGCCCCGGCGGCAGCACCCGCGCACCGCCTGTCGAAGCACGACGCGGCGGCCGGCTTCGAGGCGGCCGTGCTGGCTGCGGCGCACGGCGATCCCGACGCTCTCGGCGCACTGCCCGCCCGACGCGCGGCGCTCGGCGCACGACTGCGCGCGGCGGCGCTCCAACGGGAGCAGTGGACCGCGTACGCCGCGGCAGTGCGGGCGGTGATCCGCAACGACAGGATCGGCATCGATGACGAGCAGCGGCTGGCCGCCGTCGCCGCGGCCATAGGCATCGATCCGGCTGCGCTGGTCGAGCACGATTTCCCGACGTGGGAAGAGCTCACCGTCGCCGCCGTGCACGATGGCCGGCTGCCTGTCACGGCCGACGCGTCGCTGCTCGCCGAGAGCGGCGAGGTGGTGCGCATGACGTTCCCTGCGGTGCTGATGAAGGAGGTCACCCATCGCGAGCTGCGCGGCGGCACGCAGGGCGTGTCGCTGCACGTCGCGAAGGGCGTGAACTACCGCGTCGGCGGTATGCGTGCCCACTCGGTCGTCACCGGCACCGACCTCGAGGAGCAGGATCACGGCCGGCTCGTGGTGACCAGCAGGCGCGCGGTGTACGTCGGACAGACCCGCACGCTCGAGTTCCGCTACGACAAGCTCGTGTCGGTCGAGCAGTTCGCCGACGGGCTGCGGCTCAACGTGTCGACTCGGCAGCTCGCTTCCACCTTCACGTTCCCGCCTGGGTCGTCGCCTGCGGTCGCCGTCGCGCTCATCTCGCGTCGCGAGTGAGTGCAGCGTGCGGGGCGCGATGCCATACTCAGTATCACCACCCCAGCGCAAGAGTGGAGGATCACGTGACAGCAGCGGAGGGCCGCGGCATCCGTCCCGATGCGCCCGCGCGGGTGCTGCGCTACCAGCACGTGTACGACCTCGTCGTCGCCATGATCGAAGAGCGTGGGATGCAGCCGGGCGATCAGCTGCCGAGCACCGCCGAATTGGCCGAGCTCGCCGGGGTGAGCGTGATCTCGGTGCGCCGCGCGCTCGACGAACTCACGCATCGCGGCCGCATCGTGCGCCATCAGGGCGTCGGCACCTTCGTCGCACCGCCGCGCATCGTCAGTGAGCCCTCGCGACCGGGGGCGCTGCTGCAGACGCTGCGCGGCCCGGCGGACGGGGTGTCGCTGCAGACCGAACTGGTCGGCCTGGTCGTCGGCATCCCGAGCGCGACGCACGCCACCGCACTCGGCATCGACGCCGGTGCTCCGGTGTGGGAGGTGACGCGCTTGCGGCGGCTGCGTGGAGCGCCCAAGGTGCTCGAGCGCGCGGTGCTGCCGCTGGGTCTGGTGCCCTCGCTCGACGAGGCGCACCTGCGCGCGGGCGGCTCGCTGTACGAGTTCCTCGTCGACCGCTACGGGCTGCGCGACGAGTTCACCGAGCAGGCCATCGAGGTCGATGAGCCCACCGGCTGGGAGCGCGAGCATCTGCACCTGTCGCCGAAAGACGATGTGGTGCGCATCCGCGGGGTCAGCATCGCGGCCGCCGGTCAGGCCTTCGACAGCTTCGAGCAGGTGTACCCGGCGCACGACTTCGTGTTCTACGTGTCGGGCACCTCGGACAGGCGTCTGGTCGAGCCGCAGCGCGATAGCTCGTGGGCGGTGCGGCCGCTCGGTGCGCCCGCGCCGTCGGGGTCCGCGCCCGCGGGCGACGACTGAACGATCAGCCTGCCCGGCTGCGCAGCGGATCGGGGCTCGGCACCGCGTCGAGCAGTCGTCTGGTGTACGGATGCTGAGGGTCGTTGACGATCGCCCAGGGCCTGCCCTGCTCCACGATCCGCCCCGACCGCATCACGACGATGCGGTCGGCGTAGGCGGCGGCGGTGGACAGGTCGTGCGTGATCATCAGGATGCCCATCCGGTGCTCCCGGCGCAGCCGGTCGAGCAGCTCGAGCACGCCGGTGCGCACCGAGACGTCGAGCGCCGACACCGGCTCGTCGGCCAGCAGCAGGCGCGGGCGCAGCACGAGGCTCGCCGCGATCGCGACCCGCTGTCGCTGACCGCCCGACAGCTCGTGCGGGAACCGGCCGGCGAACACCGCCGGGTCGAGGCCGACGTCGTCGAGCGCGCTCGCGACCATGGCGCGCCGCTCAGCCGCATTGCGGCCGATGCGGTGCACCTGCAGCGGCTCCATCACGAGGTCCTCGATGCGCAGGTGCGCATCGAGCGCCTCGTACGGGTCCTGATAGATCAGCTGCACGTGCCGGCGCAGCGGGCGCCACGCCCGCGGGCGCAGGGTCGCCACCTCGGTGCCGGCGACAGTGATCGAGCCCGAGGTCGTCGGCTGCATGCCGATCACCGCCTGCAGCGTGGTGGTCTTCCCGCAGCCGGACTGGCCGACCAGGGCCACCAGCTCACCCTCCCGCACGCGCAGATCCACGCCGTCGACGGCCGCGGCCGACGCCGGCTCGTCCTCGTCGGGGATGACCGTTCCGGTGACGATCCGCTCGGTCGCGGTGCCCGCGGGCGCAGGCGGCGACTCGAGGAAGTCGATCGCACCGGGTGCCGTCTGCGGCGCCTTGCGCCGCTTCTGCCCGTACACGACGCGCAGGCCGCGCACTTCGAGCAGGTCTTCGCCGAACGACCCCTCGGGCGCATCCGGCACGTCGTACAGGTTCGGCGTGGCCTCGAACAGTTCGCGGGTGTAGGGATGCCGGGGGTTGCGGTACAGGTCGTTCACGGTGCCCTGCTCGACGATCTCGCCGTGGCGCATCACCGCCGCCCGCGTGCACGACTGGGCCACCACGCCCAGGTCGTGCGTGACCAGCACGAGCGCGAGGCCGAGCTCGTGCGACAGGCGCACCAGCAGTCGCAGAATCTGATCTTGCACCACCACGTCGAGTGCCGTGGTCGGCTCGTCGGCCAGCAGCACCTTCGGCTCGCAGGACAGAGCCATCGCGATCACCGCGCGCTGCTTCTGCCCGCCCGAGAGCTGATGCGGGAAGCGCGCGTCGGTGCCCTCGGGCAGCCCCACCTGGCGCAGCAGCTCCCGCACTCGCGCAGTCGCCGCCCTGCCGGTGGCGACCGAGTGCGCCTGCAGCGCCTCGCGGATCTGCCAGCCGACGGTGCGCACGGGGTTGAAGGCGCTCATCGCTCCCTGGAACACCATGGCCACATCGGTCCAGCGGTGCGGGCGGATGCCGGCCTCGCCGCGCGCGATCACGTCGACGCCGTCGATCAGCACCGAGCCCGACACGGTCGCCGAGGGGGGCAGCAGCCCCATCGCGGCGAGGATCGTGGTGGTCTTGCCGCATCCGGACTCGCCGGCCAGACCCACCCGCTCGCCCGGAGCGATGTCGAGGTCGATGCCGTTGAGTGTGTGCAGCGGCTGGCCGCCGCCGTCGCGCGGGTCGAACCACACGTTCAGGTCGCGCAGTTGCAGCGCTGATCCGGTCATATCGCGTCCTTCCCGCGCCCGACCAGTGGGCGCAGCCGCCAGGACTTCACCGACAGGTGCGACGAGCGCAGCCGGGGATTCAGGGCGTCTTCGATGGCGCTGCCCACCAGGTAGCAGCCCATGATCAGCAGGGCCACCGCGAACCCGGCCGGCACGATCGCCCACCAGGCGCCCGTGCTGATGGCATCCCGCTCGAACGCGTGCTCCATGATCGTGCCCCATGTGACCGCCGTCGGGTCGGAGAGTCCGAGGAACGCCAGCGCGGTCTCGTTGAACACGGCCACGGTGATGGCCAGCACAGCGCTCGCGATCAGCAGCGGACCCAGCTGCGGCAGGATGTGGCGCGCGATGACGCGCATGCTCCCCGCCCCGATCGACTCGGCCCGCCGGATCGATACGCGCTCCCGCAGCGTCTTCACCTGCGCCCGCACGATGCGCGCCGTGCTCGTCCACATCAGGAAGCCGATCACCAGCACGACGTGGAACAGGCTCGGCCCCCACACCGCCGACACCACGATCATCAGCACGATCTGCGGGATGACGATGAAGTAGTCGGTGATCCGCATGAGCACCGCGTCGGCCCAGCCGCCGAAGTAGCCCGACACGACGCCGAAGACGGTGCCGATCACGATCGCGATCACGGCCGACGTGAAGCCGACGATCATCGACACCTGCCCGCCGAGCAGCACGAGGCTGAGCACGTCGATGCCGCCGTCGTCGCAGCCCAGCCAGTGCTGCGGCGACGGCGGAGCGAACACCCCGCAGCTGGGCTGGCTGGTGCTGTAGGGGGCGATCAGGTCGGCGAACAGGGCCAGCACCACGAAGACGCCGATGATCACGAGCCCGGTGATCGCGGGGCCGGTCGCGAACGAGCGCAGCATCGTGGTCCACACGGTGGCGCGCGAACGGTCGGGGGCGGTCATCGCGGTCTCCTCGCTCATCGTGACACCCGCGGGTCGAGCCGGAAGTACACGAGATCGGCGGCGTAGTTCAACAGCACGACCGTGATGGTGATGAACAGGAAGCCGCCCTGCAGCATCGGATAGTCGCGCTGCAGCACCGCGTCGTACAGGGCGCGGCCGATGCCCGGCCACGAGAAGATCACCTCGACGAGGATCGAACCGCTCACGATCGCGCCGAGCGAGAGCGCCACTTGGGTGATGGTGGGCAGGGCGGCGTTGCGCAGCGCGTAGGTGCCGATGATGCGCCGTCGGGTGAGACCCTTCGCGCGTGCCGTGAGCACGTAGTCCTGACCGAGCGTCTCGAGCATGGCCGACCGCACGATCAGCGTGTTCTCGGCGTAGAGCGTGAGCACGAGTGTCGCCACGGGCAGCACCATGTGCCGCAGCAGGTCGACGAACTGCCCCCAGGGACTCAACCCCACGGCGAAGGGATCGCTCATCCCGGCCGACGGCAGCACGCCGGCGAACAGGATCAGCAGCATCATGCCGAGGAACTGGGTGGGGAAGGCGTAGAAGAGCACGGCGATGTTCGTGGATATGTGGTCTTCGACCGTGCCGCGCCGCACGGCCGAGAGCACGCCGAATGCGATGCCGATCACGATCGCTATCACCGTGCCGGTCGTGATCATCGGCAGGGTGTTGCCGAAGGCCTCGAAGAGGTTGTCGGCCACCGGTTGCCTGTTGGCGAACGAGATGCCGAGGTTGCCGCGGAACAGCTGTCCGAGGTACAGGAAGTACTGCTGCCACAGTGGGCGGTCCAGACCGAACTCCGCCTCGAGCGCCCGTTTGAGCTCTGGCGAGGCGTTCGGCACCCGAGAGATGCGGGTGACCGCGTCGCCCGGCAGCACGCGGAACAGCACGAAGTTGATCGTGAGCGCGACGTAGATGGTCACGACCGCGAACAGCGATCGCTTCCAGACGTATCCGCGCATCCGCGCCCCTCTCCCTTGACCAGGTGCGATTCAAGTCATCATACTAAGATCGCTAAGCGTGATCGCGCCACCCCCGGTGCGATCGGCGGTGACGCTCGACGACGAGGAGCAGACGGATGAAGCGCAGCAGGGTTCTGGCGGCAGTGGCGGCGGCGGTACTCACCGCGGCGGCGCTCGCAGGCTGCTCGGCGGGCGGATCGGACTCGAGCGTGCTGCGCATCGGTGCGACGGCGACGATCGACTCGCTCAACCCATTCGTGTCGAGTTCGGACTATTCGAGCGTCGTCTACCAGTACTCCTACCCGCACCTGACCGAGTACGACACCAAGGATCTCTCGCTGGTGCCGTCGTTCGCGACCTCCTGGACGACGTCGACCGACGGCACCACCTGGACCTTCCACACGGTGAAGGGTGCGAAGTGGTCGGACGGCGAGCCGCTGACTGCGGCGGATGCCGCGTTCACCATGTCGATGATCGTGAAGTACCAGAACGGACCCACCGGCCAGCAGGCCGGGTTCGTGAACCACCTCAGCTCTGCGGTCGCCCCCAACGCTGACACCCTGGTGCTCACCTACGACGCTCCGGTCTCGAATGTGCTCGCACAGATGCAGCAACTGCCCATCCTGCCGCAGCACATCTGGGCGAAGCTGGCCACCGGCGACGGCAAGAAGATCAGCTCGTTCCAGAACGGTGCGCCGATGGTGTCGGGCGGCCCGTTCCGGCTCACCCAGTACAAGAAGGATCAGCTGGCGCTGTTCGACCGCAACCCGCACTGGTGGGGCAAGGCGCCCAAGATCACCGGCTTCGGCCTGCAGTTCTTCGCCAACGACGACGCCATGGTCACCGCGCTGAAGACCGGGCAGATCGACATGACCGGCGAGTCGACCCCCGCCACCGCGGTAGCGACCCTCAAGAAGGCCGGCATGGTCGTGGGCACCACCCCCAGCGTCGGCTTCTACGACTTCATCATCAACACCAACCCGAAGAAGAAGCAGAACCCTGAACTGCTCGACCCCAAGGTGCGCGAGGCGTTCGAGTACGCGATGGACCGCGAGGCCATGGTCAAGACCGCGTGGCTCGGCTTCGCCACCCCCGGGTCGACGATCGTGGCCCCGGCATCCGGATGGCACGACTCGTCGATCACGGCCCGTCCGTTCGATCTCGCCAAGGCCAACCAACTGCTCGACTCACTCGGCTTCGCGAAGGGTTCCGACGGCGTGCGGATCGCGAACGGTCATCCCATGCGCTACGACGTGATCTTCCCGACCGAGATCAACGGCGCAGGCGACCGCATGTTCCAGATCATCCAGAACGGGCTCAAGCAGGCCGGGGTCGTGCTCACGATGCGCAAGATGGACACCAACGCCGCGACCGCCGCGATCCAGGGTCCGAACCACCAGTACGACCAGTTCGACCTGGCGATGTGGGACTGGATCCCGCCGGTGGACCCCGACTTCATCCTGAGCGTGCTCACGTGCGCGCAGTGGGGCAACAACAGCGACAGCGGCTACTGCAACCCGGCCTACGACGCGCTCTACGCGCAGCAGGGCACGGCGACCACGCACGAGGCGCGGCAGGCGATCATCAACCAGATGCAGCAGATCGCGTTCGACGACCGGCCTTACATCGTGCTCACCTATCAGAACGTGATCGAGGCGCACAATCCGGCATGGACCGGGTTCCTGATGTCGCCGCTGGTGGGCTCGGTGAACAACCTGTCCACGCAGACGCTGCTGACCGTGCACAAGGCCGGGTGATGAGTCGCGCACTGGTCGGCATCGATGCAGCCGAACTCGCGCACGAGTTGCGGCGACGACTCGACGCGGCCCTGGTGGTCGGGCTCCGGCAGCGGGCCGGCGGGCTGGAGGCCGGGCCGAGCGCCGTGGCCGCCGCGGAGGCGCTCGGCATCGACCTCGCGAAAGCGGTGCAGCCCGCCGAACTTGCCAAGGGTGCGCCCGTCATCGTGGCAGTGGTGCCGCAGCACGGTGACGCACGTCGCGTCGTCGTCTGCGAGGCGCCGCGGGATGCGGATGCCGCGTTCGCGGCGGGCCTCACGACGGCCCGGGCAGCGGCATCCGACGTGATCTCGCTGCTGGCGCTGGACGCGCCGGAGTCGGCGGAGCTGATCGCCCAGGGCCACGCGTTGGGTGCCTGGCGGTATACGCACGATGCTGCCGAGCGAGAGGTCGTGCTCGTCGAGGGCGCCGCCGCGCCGCATGGCCGGACGCAGCTCGACCGCGCCCGCATCATCGCGCACGCTGTGAACTGGACCCGCGCCCTCGTGCAGACCCCGCCGAATCGGCTGGGACCGCGCGAGTTCGCCGATGCGATCGTCGCCCACGCGCGGGAGGTGGCGGGCGACGCCGTCGCCGTCGACGTGTGGGAGGGCGACGCCCTCGCCGCGCGCGGATTCGGCGGCACCCTGGGCGTCGGCGCAGGCAGTGCGCGGCAGCCGCTCGTCGTCGAGCTGCGGGTGGCGGGTGCTGGGCCGACGACAGCACTGGCGGGCAAGGGCATCACCTTCGACTCGGGTGGCGTGAACCTCAAGCGCAGCCTGGGCGAGCTGTCCTGGATGAAGTCCGACATGGCGGCGGCCGCAGCCGTCGCCGGCGCGGTGATCGCGGCCGCGGCGCTCGGCGCCGTAGGTGCGCTGCACGCTGTGCTGCCGATCGCCGAGAACCTGCCGGGTGGGCGGGCACAACGCCCTGGAGATGTCGTGACGCATCCCGACGGGCGCACCACCGAGGTGATCGACACCGACTGCGAGGGGCGGCTGGTGCTCGCCGACGCGCTGGCCTGGCTCGCGCGCGAGCGGCCCGGCCGGCTGATCGACGTCGGCACGCTCACCGACTCGGGCGCCGTGGGGACGGCGTTCTGGGGATGCTGGGGCACCTCCGAGCAGCTCGCGCGCGAGCTGCTCGGAGCCGGGCGTGCGGCGGCCGATCCCGGCTGGCTGCTGCCGCTGCATCCCGGCTATGCCGAACTGCTCAGTTCGACGGTGGCCGATGACGCCAACAGCCCGGTCGAGGCCCCCGACACCGGCCAGGTGGCGGCGACCTATCTGCGCACGTTCGTGGGCGAGGTGCCGTGGGTGCACATCGACAACGGCTCGTCGGCGTGGCTCGAGCGCGACGCGTCCCCGTGGCCGGCGGGGCCGACGGCGACGCCGCTGCGCGCGCTGGTCGAACTGCTGGCACCGAGGGTGCGTGACGTTCGATAGCCTGTTATACTTAGTATAATAAGTAGACGGAGCCTAGGGAGGCCGGCATGACCTTCGAGACGATGTTCATCGAGCGCACGCGCACCACGAAGGCGCTCTTCGAGCGCGCGAAGCTCACCATCCCGGGAGGTGCGGGCAGCACCGCACGGCTGCCGCGCAACGGGTGGCAGCCCTATCCGCTGTTCATCGCGGAAGGGACCGGCTCGCGCGTGCGCGATGTCGACGGCAACGAGTACATCGACTATCTGCTGGGCCTCGGGCCGATGATCCTCGGGCACCGGCATCCCGCCGTCACGCAGGCGGTCACCGACGCGGTGGCCGAGCTCGGCACGTGCTTCGGGCTGCCCTACGAACTCGAGATCGAGGCGGCCGAGAAGGTCGTGGCCGCCGTGCCCGGCGTGGAGCAGGTGCGGTTCACCAACTCCGGATCCGAGGCCGTCGGCACCGCGGTGCGGCTGGCGCGTGCGACCACCGGGCGCCGGCTGATCGTGCGCTTCGAGGGGCACTACCACGGCTGGCAGGACACGGTGTACTGGTCGAATCACGTCGACCCGCATCTCGCCGGCCCCGCCGCGCACCCGCGACCGGTCGCGATGGGCGGCGGAGTGCCGGCCGAGCTCGAGGACACCCTGATCGTGCTCAACTGGAACGACCCGGAGAGCTTCGTCGCGCTGATGGACCAGCGCGGCCATGAGATCGCCGCAGTGCTCACCGAGCCCGCCGTGCTGAACACCGGTTGCATCCTGCCGGAGCCCGGCTATCTCGAACTGCTGCGCGAGCAGACCACGAAGCACGGCGCGATGCTCATCTTCGACGAGGTGATCACCGGATTCCGCTTCGCTCGCGGCGGTGCGCAGGAGTGGTTCGGCGTGACACCCGACCTCACCACCTACGCGAAGGGCATCGGCGGCGGCTTCCCGGTGGCGGCGATCGGCGGCACCACCGAAGCCATGCGGCTCATCGCCGACGGCACCTACTCGCACTCCGGCACCTACAACGCGAACGTCGTGCAGTGCGCGGCCGTGTCAGCCACGATGGACGTGCTCGCCGAGCCGGGCCTGTACGAGCGGCAGCGCGCGCTCGGCGACCGACTGGCCCGCGGACTGGAAGGCATCGCCGCAGACAAGGGCATCGACGCCTACGTCGAGGGCATCGGCACGGTGTTCCAGCTCTGGTTCTCGGGCCACCGCGTGCGCAACTGGCGGGATGCCGCGGCGCACGCCCGCGAAGACGTGTTCACCCGGTGGTGGCAGGAGATGATCGTGCGCGGCGTGCTGTTCCACCCGCTGCAGTTCGAGAACCTGTTCGTGTCGCTCGTGCACACCGACGACGACATCGACGCCACGCTCAACGCCGCCGAGGACGCGCTGACCGTGGTCGCCCGCGGACTCTAGAGTCGATGCCAGCACGCCAGGCGGAAGGAGGCGGCATGGCCCAGCGCGAGCTGGCGATCGGCCTCGACCTCGGCACCAGCGGCCTGAAGGCGGTTGTCGTGGCGGCCGACGGCACGGTCGTGGCGCGGGCGTCGTGCGGCTACCCCACGCACCGACCCGGGCCTGACGCGGCCGAGCAGAACCCGGCCGACTGGCTGCGCGCGCGCGATCGGGTGCTCGACGAGCTCGCCGCGCGCACGGATGCTGCGCAATGGGCCGTGATCGGCCTGTCGGCCATGCTGCCCACCCTGGTGGAGCTCGACGGCGGGCACGCGCCGGTCGCCCCGGCGATCACGTGGGAGGACGGACGCGCCGAGGCCGCAGCGGCGGACATCGTGCGCGCCGTCGGCGCCGACGCCGTGTACCGCAGCACCGGGCAGCGGCTCGACGGCCGCTACCTGCTGCCGATGCATCGCCGGCTGATCGCGGGCGGGCTCGGCGACACGGCCACGGTCGGCGCCGCCAAAGACCTGCTGTTCGCCTCGCTCACCGGCCGGCTGCTCACCGACCCGAGCACCGCGACCGGGTTCGGCGGCTACGACCTGCGCCGCGAGTGCTGGGATGCCGGCATCCTGGCAGCCGCCGGCGTCTCGGTCGCGCGGCTGCCGGAGATCGCTCCCTCCACGCGGAACGAACCGCTGCGCGCCGAGGCCGCCGCCCGGTGGGGGTGCCCGGCGGGGCTCCCGGTGCTGCTCGGGGCCGCCGACTCGGTGCTGGGCGCCTACGGCCTGGGTGTGCGCTCGCCCGGATCGATCGCTTACATCGCCGGCACCAGCACGGTGATCCTCGGCCGCTCGACCGTCATCCCCGACGACCCGGATGCGGCGTACCTGGTCACCCCGATGGCCGACGGCGGCTTCGGCCTCGAGCTCGACCTGATGGCTACCGGCTCGGCGGTGGCCTGGCTCGCCGATCTGCTGGGCGTCGACGACGGCCCTTCCGGCATCGCGGCGCTGGCTGCAGGCGACCTGCTCGACAGCCCGCTCGTGCTGCCCTATCTCGCGCCGGGAGAGCAGGGCGCGCTCTGGGACCCTTCGCTGCGCGGTGCGATCGACGGGCTCACGCTGCGCACCACCCGCGGCGACCTCGCCCGCGGACTGCTCGCCGGGATCGTGCTGGAGTCGCGTCGCTGCATCCGGGCGCTCGGCGAGGCCACCGGCCGGCCGGATGCCGCGGTCGTCGTCGGCGGACGCAGCGCTGCGTCGCCGACCTTCCGGCAGGGGCTCGCCGACGCCACCGGGCGGCGCATCGTGCACGATCCGGCCGAGCCCGACCACTCCGCGCTCGGAGCCGCACTGCTGGCCGGGCGCACGGCGCTCGGCTGGGCCGAGGACGCGCGCAGCGGTGCCGAGTTCGCGATCACCGTGCCCGACCCGGCCGCCTGGGCCGGGTGGCGCGCGCGCTTCGCGCAGCACGAGCAGGCGCGCCTCGCCCAGACCCGCAGTGCCGACGGACGGAGTTCCGGATGACCGACCTGTTCGCCCCAGGCGACATCGACCTGACGCTGTACCCCGAAGGCACGCGGCTCGACGACGACGGACGGCTGCTCGTCGGCGGCTGCGCCGTGGCCGAGCTCGTCGAGCAGTACGGCACGCCGGCGTACCTCATCGACGAGGGGGCGCTGCGCCGGCAGGCCCGGAGCTATGTCGACGCCTTCGCCCGCCGGCATCCGAACTCGATCGTGCTGTTCGCGGCGAAGAGCTTCCCGTCGGCATCCGTCATCGGCGTGCTGGCCGAGGAGGGCTGCGGCACCGACACGGCGGCGGCGGGCGAGCTGCGCATGGCGCTGGCCGCCGGCGCCGACCCGGGGCGGATGGTGTTCCATGGCAACGCCAAGACCGATGACGACCTGCGCACCGCGATCGAGGCGGGCGTGCGCTACATCGTCGTCGACAACCGCGACGACATCGCGCGGATCGCCCGGCTGGCCACCGCCTCGGTGCCGGTGCTGCTGCGGGTGAGCCCCTCGCTGCAGGCGCACACGCACGAGGCGATGATGACGGGCCACGACGCGTCGAAGTTCGGCACCCCGGCATCCCTCGTGCCTGAGATGATCGCCGCGATCCGGCGCGAACCGATGCTCGAGCTGCGCGGACTGCACGCGCACGTGGGGTCGCAGCTGCTCGACCTCGACCAGTTCGAGGCGGCGGTGCGGGCGCTCGCCGCCTTCGAGCGGTTCGGCGTGTACGACCTGGGCGGCGGACTCGGGGTGCGTTACGTGTCGTCGGACGAGGCGCCGTCGGTCGACGACTACGCCCGCAGGCTGGTCGAGGCCGTGCACCGCCATCTCGGTGCCGACGTCGAGCTGCTCGTCGAGCCCGGCCGGTCGATGGTGGCCCGCAGCGGCATCACCGCCTACCGCGTGGTCACCGTGAAGCGCGGCGAGCGCGTGCATGTGGCCGTCGACGGCGGCATGGGCGACAACCTGGAGGTGTCGCTGTACGGTCAGGCGTTCGCGCCCACGGTGATCGACTGCACCAGGCCGGCGGAGGTGGCCGACGTGGTCGGCCGGCACTGCGAGTCGGGCGACTTCCTCGCCAAAGACGTGCGGCTCGCCGCCGCCCGGGTGGGAGATGTCGTCACCGTGCCGGTCACGGGCGCATACTGCTTCACGATGGCCAACAACTACAACACGGCGCTCAAGCCGCCCGTCGTGTTCTGCCGCGACGGCGCGTCGCGGCTCGCGGTGCGGCGCGAGACGTTCGACGATCTGCTGCGCCGCGAACAGCTGATCGACGGCGCATGACTCCGGATGCCGCCGCCGAGGCCGTCGCGGGCATCGCGGCGACCTGGCACGTGCCCGGCGTCGCCGTCGCCGTCACCGACCGTGACGGACTGCTGTGGGAGCACCGGCGCGGCGTCGCCGACCTGACGACCGGCGCGCCGCTCGAGCCGGGAACCCTGTTCCCGATCGGCTCGATCAGCAAGACGGCCACGGCGATGGTCGTGCTGCAGTGCGCACGTGCGGGACTGCTGGCGCTCGACCAGCCGATCGGCGACCTGCTGCCGTGGGTGCCTGCGGTGCTGCACGCACCGCAGTTGAGTGTGGAGCGGCTGCTCAACCACACGGCGGGGCTGGTCGCGAGCATCGATGCCCTGCCCGACGAGCGGGCGCAGGTGGCCTCGTATGCGGCGGAGGTCGGCCCGTCCGGGCGGTTCCACTACTCGAACGTCGGCTACCTGCTGCTCGGGCTCGCCGCCGCACGGGTCACCGGCATCCCGATGCCGGAGCTGGTGCGCGAGCGGGTGCTGCGCCCGGCCGGCATGACGGCGTCGATCTCCGCGATCACGGCGCAGGATGCCGGTCGGCTCGCGCGCGGGCATCAGCCGCTCGTCGAGGATCGGCCGTGGCTGCCCGGCGATGCGCTGGCGCCCGCCCCGCTGATCGAGACGGCCGGCAGCGACGGCAACATCGCGGCGACCGCGGCCGAGCTGGCGGCGTTCGGGCGGGTGCTGCTGCGCGCTGGGCGCACCGACGGTGGCCGCGCGATCGTGAGCGAGGCGGGGTTCGGGGCGATGACCACCCGGCTCGCGCCGAGCGGGGAGGACGTGCTCGTCGTGCCGGGAACGACGGCACCCGAGTGGAGCCGTTACGGGCTCGGGGTGAACGTCGAGGCGCGCGGCGCGGCCCGCATCCTGAGTCATGGCGGTGGGATGGTCGGCTACGCGTCGTTCCTGCTCGCCGACGTGGATGCCGGGCTGGCCGTCGCCGTGCTCACCAACGCCGACGGCGACAGCCCGATCGCCGAGGCGATCGCGCGATCGGTGCATGCGGTGATCGCGGCAGACGGAGGCTCTGACGTCGGCGTCGCCGGGCGATCGGCGCTGGAACCGGCGCGGTGGGCGGTGGCAGGGGCCGCTGATGGCGGGCCGGCCGGTGACGGCGGTGCGGGCCGTGATGTCGGCGGTGTGGCGCGGCCTTCGGCCGCAGGTGCAGGGGTCGAGTCCGCGGGATGCGGCACCGCGCACCCGCCGGCGCTCGCGCCGGCGGGTGTCGGTGACTTCGAGGCCGTGGTCGACGGTGCAATGCGACGGTTGACGATCGCGGCGGCCGGGCCGGACGGGTATCGCGTGGTGTTCGGCGATCGCTCCGCGCCGCTGCTGTGGACGTGGGGCGACCGGTGCCTCACCGACCTCGAGGGCCTGCGCGGCTTCGGGCTGGTCTTCGACGGGCAGAGGTGGTGCTGGGGCGCCGAGGTCTATCGGCCGGTGGGTGTGGGTGCGGGTGCGGGTGCGGGTGCGGGTGCGGGTGTGGGTGTGGGTGTGGGTGCGGGTGCGGGTGCGGGTGTTGGTGCGGATGTGGGTGCGGGTGCGGGTGTGGGTGCGGATGTGGGTGCGGATGTGGGTGCGGGTGCCGTTGCCGCCGCGGATGCGGGCGCCTCGGCCGACCCCGGTGTCGCGGTGCTGGGCGCCTACGCCGGGCACTACCGCTCCTACACGCCGTGGTTCGCGCACTTCCGGATCGTGCTGCGCGACCGCGCGCTGGTGCTGATCGCCCCGCGCGGGGTGGAGGCGCCGGGCGACGACATCCCGCTCATCGACCTCGGCGACGGGGTGTTCCGGCTCGGCGAGCATCCGTCGCTGCCCGAGCGGCTGCGGTTCGCGCCGCCGATCGACGGCGCCAGCCCATGGGTGGACCGCGACGGATGCCGCTACTCCCGCTCCTTCACGCCCTGACGGCGCCGCATCCGTCCGTCCGTCCGCCCCGCCCGCCTGCCGCCCGCCCGCCTCCCTCCCCGCCTCCACCATGTCCCACAATCTCGGGATAGGGGACCCCCTATCCCGAGATTGTGGGACACGAACCAGAGGAAGTGGGACTTGGCTGAGGGGGAGGCATCGGGGGAGGGGTGCCGTCACGGTCAACGGCGCTGCCGCGGGGGACAACGGGCGGATGACGGGATGCCCTAGCCTCACGGCATGACGGCGTTTCGCGCGGGATTGTTCGACGGCCAGGTCGCGGTGGTCACCGGGGGCACGTCCGGCATCGGCGCGGCGGTGGCGCGCGTGCTCGCCGGGCTCGGCGCCCGTGTGCACGCGGTGGGTCTCGGCGCCGCTGAGGCCGGGTTCGAACCGGGACTGGACATCGTGGTGCGTGAGCTGGATGTCACCGACGACGCCGCGCTGCGTGCCCTTTACGCCGGGCTCGGCCGTCTCGACATCCTCGTGCCGGCGGCCGGCATCAGCCTCGGCCCCGCGGAGCTGGAATGGGACTCATTCCGCCGGGTGGTCGACATCCAGCTGCTGGCCGTCTACCGCACCATCGAACTGGCGCGCCCGCTGCTGGCGGCGTCGCACGGGTCGGTGGTGACCATCGCATCGATGTACGCCTACTTCGGCGGCGGCGAGATCGCTGCCTACTCCGCGGCCAAGGGCGGGGTGGTGCAGCTGACCAAGTCGCTGGCCGAGGTGTATGCCGCTGACGGCATCCGGGTCAACTCCGTCGCTCCCGGGTGGATCGACACCCCGCTGCTGGCGCACCTGAAGGCCGACGACGCCATCCGCGAGCGGCTGCTGTCGCGCACTCCGCTGGCCCGGTTCGGCGACCCTGAGGAAGTCGGCCAGGCAGTGGCGTTTCTGGCGTCGGCGGCGGCATCCTTCGTCACCGGAGCCGTGCTTCCCGTCGACGGCGGCTACCTCGTCGTCGGCATCTGAGCGGGCTCGTGCCCGGAGCCTGACTCGTTCCCCGAGACGCGCCCGGGCTTGTCCGGCGCTCGTGGTCGTGACGGGCGTGGGATGCGGCAGCTTGGGTCGGTGATTCACGTCGGCCGGGCTCGCGCCCGGGCTTGTCCGGCGCTCGTGGTCG
>CAYLMS010000006.1:17520-19229 GCA_964384455.1 uncultured Microbacterium sp.
TCGGTGATTCACGTCGGCCGGGCTCGCGCCCGGGCTTGTCCGGCGCTCGTGGTCGCTGAGCGCCGACGAAGCGACCGCACGCGCCGGCGATTCGCGCCGGGCTCGGACACAGCGACACCAAGGGCCCGCGATGCACCCAGCGCACGACCACCGCGACACTGCGGGCCGGGAATCACGACCCCTCGACCGCAGCGTCGTCGCCCGCGGCACCGGACAGCGCGACCACGAAGAACGGCAGCAGCAGCTGCGTGAGCGGTCCGATCCCGAACGCGAACACCACGGTGCCGATGCCGACGCTGCCGCCGAGCAGAAACCCGATCAGCAGCACCGTCAGCTCGATCGCGGTGCGCACCAGCCGGATCGAGCGGCCCGTGCGTCGGTTCAGGCCGGTCATCAACCCGTCGCGCGGGCCGCGGCCCAGCTGCGCGCCGATGTACATCGCCGTGGCCAGGCCGCACAGCGCGACCCCGCCCAGGCTCTCGGTCACCTGCAGCGGCAGGCCGCGCGCCACGGGAAGCACCCGCAGGAACAGGTCGGCGGTGGTGCCGATGAGCAGCGCATTCGCGACCGTGCCGACGCCCGGCTTCTCGCGCAGCGGGATCCACGCCAGCAGCACGACGAACGCCGTGATCACGACCACCTGGCCGAGCGACAGCGGCACGTGCCGGGCGATGCCCGAGTGCAGCACGTCCCACGGCGCCAGACCGAGCCCGCCGCGCACCATGAGCGCCAGCGACAGCCCATAGAGCGTCAGCCCGACCAGCAACTGGATCACGCGCCGCGGCAGCCGCCCGGCGCGCAGCTGCGCGATCGGGCCGATGTCGGCGAGAGACCCGGAAGACGTCACGTGATCAAGGATGGCGCGGATGCGGCCGGGCGCCAAAGCGCAGATGTCGCCCGTGTTCGGGCGCGCAGCGCACGCCCACGGGCGCCCAGCTCTCATCGCCTACGGCTCACCGGTGCGCGCGCGCCAGTGCGCAGCATCCGACCCCCACGGCGTGGCGGCAGTCGCGTAGGTGTCGGGTGCGCCGGGGAACACCAGTGCGGGCGCGGCCCACACGATGGTGCCGGTCGGCGTCGCACGCTGCTGCAGGGTGGGCGCCGGCACGGCCGGCGCCGATGGCGGCACCGGCCCTGCCTCGAGCAGGGCGTGCGCGATGCGGGCGAGGCTCAGCTCCATCGCCCAGGATCCGCCCTGCTCGCGCTGGCGGCGCAGCCCGTGCACGACCGCTGCGGCGAGGAAGTGCCCGGCCGAATGGTCGAGCGCCTGCGCGGGCATCGCTCCGGGCGTGGATCCGTCGGCGCTCTCGACCAGCGCGATGCCGCTGACCGCCTGCACGATGCTGTCGAAACCCCGCCGCTGCGCCCACGGCCCGGTGCTGCCCCACGCGCTCACCGTGCAGACCACCAGGCCGTCGCCGCGCTCGAGCAGGGCGTCGAGGCTCAGCCCGTACCGGTCCAGCGCGCCCGGACGGTAGCCGGTGACCACCGCATTGGCGTTCGCGAGCAGTTCGTCGAACGTGCGGCGGTCGGCGACGGCGTCGAGGTCGAGCAGAGCGGAGCGCTTGCCCGCGCCGGTGTCGAGGTGCTGCCAGTCAGGCTCGGGCAGGCGCGGCGAGTCGATCCGCAGCACGTCGGCCCCGGCGAGGGCGAGATCGCGGGTGCCGGTGGGTCCCGCGATCACGCGGGTGAGGTCGAGGATGCGGATG
>CAYLMS010000007.1:0-18137 GCA_964384455.1 uncultured Microbacterium sp.
CTGGTCAGGGCGAACGTGCCGCCCGCCGCGGCGGGGGTGACGAAGCCCACCAGGCTCACCCGGTCGCCCTCGAACGCGTCGGTGTCGGTGGCGCTCGCGAACACGGTGGCCCAGTCGCCGACCCCGAACGCGGCGGTGTCGGCGCGCGTGGCCAGGGCCACGACATCCGCCCCCGCGAACAGCGGCGCCGCTCCCGTGCTGCGGGTCTGCGCGATCTCTGCCGACAGTGCCACGGGCGGCGCCACGAGGATCGTCAGCACGATCACGGTGGCGGCAGCGCCGCCGGCGACGGATGCCACCGCACCCAGCGTGCGTCGGGCGCTGCGGCGGTGCTCTACCTGGCCGCCGTGCTCGTGGGCGTGCGCGGGCCCGTCGCCGTAGCCGTGGGCGTGCTCGCTCTCGCCGCCGGGCGCGTGCCCGTGGTCGTGGTCGTGGTCATGCCCGTGGGCGTGCTCCGCCCCGAGCGGCAGCAGAAGGCTCAGCGCCGCACCGATCAGCAGCAGCACCGCCATGGGCACGGCGAACCAGTTCGATGACGGGTTGATGTAGAGCGCGAGCCGGCCGGTGACCGCGAGCCCCAGGGTCACCACGGCGAGCACCGCGGCGAGACCCGCGCCCAGCCAGCGATCGGCGAGCAGTCGACTACGCAATCAGATTCACCGCCGTCGCGATGGCGAACGCCGCCAGCAGCACAGTGACCACCATGCCCGCGAGCACGCGCGTGGTGAAGGTGGTGCGCAGCAGCGTGAGCATCTTGACATCCACCAGCGGTCCGACGATGAGGAACGCCGCGATCGACCCGGGGGTGAAGGTCGCAGCGAACGACAGAGCGAAGAAGGCGTCGACGTTCGAGCAGATCGACACGATCATCGCCAGCGCCGTCATCGCCACGATCGACATCAGCGGATCGGAGCCGATCGCCAGCAGCGCGTCGCGGGGCACCAGCACCTGCACCGCTCCGGCCAGCGCCGAGCCGATCACGAGGGCGGGCATCACCGCGCGCAGCTCGACGACGAACTGGCCGATGCTGCGCTGCCAGCGGGAGGCGGCGGCATGCTGCTGCGCTTGACCCAGCGCGCAGGCCTCGCGGAAGCGGTCGGTCACCAGCGCGTCGGGGTCGGGATGGCGGCTGTACAGCCATCCGATCAGATTCGCGATCGCGTATCCGCCCACGAGCCGGGCGACGAGGATGCCGTCGTCGAAGCCGAACGCCTGGTGCGTGGTGATGATCACGATGGGATTCACGATCGGCGCGGCGATGAGGAAGGTCAGCGTCTCGGGCACCGTGAATCCGCGCATCATCAGGCCGCGCGCGAACGGCACGTTGCCGCACTCGCATACCGGCACCACCATGCCCAGCAGCGACAGCACGGCGCGGCGCGCCCACGCCCGACGTGGCATCCACCGCTCGATCGCTCCCGGCGGCAGCCAGACCTGTACGACGATCGACAGCACCACGCCCAGCGCGACGAACGGCAGCGACTCGATCAGCACGCTCATGGCGAGCGTCACGCCGTCGCGGGCACGGGCCGGCAGCTCGGGCACGAACTGCGGTGCGACCGCGTGCACCGCGAACGCCCCGGCGATCAGCGCGACGCCGGTGGCCAGGGCGAGGATCGGGCCGCGCAGCGGGGTGCGCGTGCGCACCCGCGTGGAGCTAATGGTCGTGACGTCCACCCGCCTGCGCCGCAGAGCATTCGGCGCACAGCCCGAAGATGTCGACGATGTGCTCGGCGGCGGTGAAGCCGTGCTGGGCGGCGGTGGCGCGCGCCCACTGCTCGACATCGGCGGCAGCGATCTCGACCGTGAGCCCGCACGAGCGACAGATCAGATGGTGGTGGTGACCTGGCGACGCGCACGCCCGGTACAGGCTCTCGCCCTCGGGGCTCTGCAGGCTGTCGGCATCTCCCTGGGCGGCAAGGCCCGCGAGGGTGCGGTAGACGGTGGCCAGCCCGATGCCGGTCTCATCCCGGAGGGTGGCGTGCAGCGTCTGGGCGCTGACGAACCCCCGCGCGTCGGCGAGGGCCTCGCGCACCCGCTCACGCTGCCACGTGTTGCGCTGGGCCATGGCGGCGAGTCTACTTGTGTGCTCCTGTGCCCGGCCTGGGGGCTGGGGCGCTCGCGCCTCAAGGGCACGCTCGCACCTTCGAGTGGCAGTTCGCGCCGCATCCCGCCCGCGCTTGCGACCACAACTGCCACCCGAGCGAGCGCGCGCGACCACAACTGCCACCCGAGCGGGCGCCCGAGCACACCAGCCCACAGGATGCCGCCCCGCGGACGACCGCGCACGCCTTCGAGTGGCAGTTCGCGCCGCATCCCGCCCGCGCAGGCGACCACAACTGCCACCCGAGCCCGCGCAGGCGACCACAACTGCCACCCGAGCGCACCAGCCCACAGGATGCCGCCCCACGGACGCCCGCCCCGCACAACTCCAGATGACCCCCGCGCCCGCCCGCCCGCACTACGCGTCGCGCGTGACGCGGTCGCGCCGGGCGCCCACGGCGCGACACCCCAGGTAGATGAGGAACGAGATGGTGGTGATGTAGGGGCTCACCGGCAGCGTGCCCGCCACGGCGAGCAGGATGCCGCCGGTCGCCGAGACCAGCCCGAACCCCGCCGCCAGCACGGGCACCGCCACCGGTCCGTGTGCGACGCGCATCGCAGCCGCCGCGGGCGTGACCAGCAGCGCCATCACGAGCAGTGCGCCGATGATGTGCACGGCGACCGCGACGATCAGCCCGAGCAGCAGCATGAACGCCAGCGACACCGCCCGCGTGGGCGCGCCGCGCGCCGCGGCCGCCTGCGGGTCGAGCGAGTCGAACCGCAACGGACGCCAGATGAGCAGCAGGCCGACCAGCACCACCGCGCTGATGCCCGCCAGCCAGCCCAGCTGCACCGACTGCACCGACACGATCTGCCCCGTGAGCAGGCTGAAGCGGTTGGCGCTGCGTCCCGAATACAGCGAGAGGAACAGGATGCCGAGCCCGAGGCCGAACGGCATGAGCACGCCGATCGTGGAGTTGCGCTCGCGCGCGCGGGCGCCGAGCCATCCGATCAGTGCCGCCGCAAGCAGCGACCCGACGATCGACCCCGCCACCACGTCGAGCCCGACGAGCAGCGCCGCCGCGGCTCCGGCGAACGACAGCTCGCTGATGCCGTGCACGGCGAAGGCCAGGTCGCGCTGCATCACGAACACGCCCACCAGGCCGCCGACGAGGCCCAAGATCGCGCCCGCCCACACCGAGTTCGACACCAGCGCGAGGATCGCCCCGTAGTCGGCGACACCGCCGAACAGCGCCTCACCGATATCGGCCCAGTTCACGGGGCACCTCCCGCGTGGTGGTGCGCCTCGTCGGTCGCATCCGGTGCGCCGACCACGACCAACCGGCCGCCCGCCCGCAGCACGGCCACCTCGGCGCCGTACAGCGCCGAGAGCACGGCGGAGTCGAGCACCTCGTCGGGCGTGCCGAGCGTGAATCGCCCGTTCGCCAGGTACAGGATGCGGTCGACCGCCGACAGCACCGGGTTGATGTCGTGCGTCACGAACAGCACGGCAGCACCGCTCGCGCGCCGGTGCCGGTCGATCGCACCCACCACCGCCTGCTGGTTGGCGAGGTCGAGGCTCGTCAGCGGCTCGTCGCACAGCAGCAGCCGCGGATCGTCGGCGAGCGCCTGGCCGATGCGCAGCCGCTGCTGCTCGCCGCCCGACAACATCCCCACCGGCCGGTCGCCGAGCCCGCCCGCGCCGACCGCGTCGAGCAGCGCATCGACCTTGGCCCGCTCCCCGCGGCGAGCGAACGGCAGCCCGAAGCGGTGGCCGTCGACGCCGAACCGCACCAGATCGCGTCCGCGCAGGTCGACGTCGCGCGGCAGTGGACGCTGCTGCGGCACATAGCCGATGCGGCGGTTGCCGGCGCGGCGCACCGGCTCGCCGAGCGCCAGGATGCTGCCGGCGCTGAGGCGCTCCAGCCCCAGGATGGCGCGCAGCAGCGTGGTCTTGCCCGATCCGCTCGGGCCCAGCACGGCCACGAACTCGCCGGCTGCGACGGTGAGGTCGAGGCCGGCCCACAGTTCGCGGTCGCCGCGGCGCAGCGCGGCCCCGCCGATCTGCAGCGGCGGTGCGCTCGTCGCGGCGACTGCGCCTTCGCCCGCACTCATCCGAGCGCCTTCGCGAGCGCGGAGACGTTCGCACCCATCCACGACAGATAGGTGTCGCCATTCTGCAGCAGCTCCGAGAAGGCCAGCACGGGGATGCCTGCGCGGTGGGCGGCATCCGTGACGAGCGCGGTCTCGGCGCCGCCGGCCTGAGCGTTGGTGATCACGACCGCCACCTGGTGCCCCTCGATCAGCGCGAGTGCGGCGAGCAGGGTCGCCGGCGGCACGTCGCGGCCCGCCTCGACCGCTTCGCTGAACGCGGCCGGCGTGCGGTTGCGCAGCCCTGCCGCCCCGGTCAGATACAGCGGCAGCGGTTCGGTGACGAACACGCCGGAGCCACCATGCGCGGCCGCGATCGCCGCAATCCGCTGTTCGAGCGCGACGACCCCGGCCCGGAACGTCGCCGCGGCGGCGGCGAAGCGCGCCGAGGCGGCCGGCCGCAGCGTCGCCAGCGCAGCGGCCACGGCATCCGCCGTCCTGGCCATGGTCGCCGGATCGTAGAAGACGTGCTCGTTGAATGCGGCGACGTCTCCCGAAGCGGGGTAGCCGGGCGAGAGCTTCGCCGCCTCGACGACCGGCACACGACGACCGGATGCCTGCACCAGCTGCCCCACGAACGGGTCGTAGCCGGCGCCATTGGCGACGATCAGGTCGGCACGCTGCACCAGCAGTCGGTCGTGAGCGCTCGGCTCGAAGTCGTGCGGATCCTGCGTCGACGTGGCGATCAGGGCCGTGACGTCGACCTCGTGCCCGCCGATCTGCGCAGCGATCGCGGCGTAGACGTTGGTCGAGGCGACCACCTGCACGCGTCCGTCGGCAGGTGCGGCAGCCGAGCACCCGGCGAGCAGCAACATCGAGACGGCGACCACCGCGATGGCGGCGCGCATCCTCTTCACCATGCCAATGTAAGGCTATTGATAATCGTTATCAAGTCAGCGAACACCCGACGCCGAGACGCAGCGCACCGACGGCGCCCCGCGCTCCTGGGCGGGGCGATGCAACCCCCGCCCCGTCAGTCCAGCAGCAGCGCCGGCTCCTCCAGGATCGAGGCCACGTCGGCGATGAAGCGGCTCATGCCGTCGCCGTCGACCACCCGGTGGTCGAACGAGCCGGCGACCGTAGTCACCCAGCGCGGGCGCACCTCGCCGTCGACCACCCACGGCTTCTGGCGGATGGTGCCGAGCGCCACGATGCCCGACTCGCCCGGGTTGATGATCGGGGTGCCGGCATCCATCCCGAACACGCCGATATTGGTGATCGTGATGGTGCCGCCCTGCTGATCGGCAGGCGTGGTGCGGCCCTCGCGCGCCGTGAGCGTGAGCGTCTCGAGCGCCTTGGCCAGCTCGCGCATCGACAGGTTCTGCGCGTCCTTGATGTTGGGCACGAGCAGTCCGCGCGGGGTGGCGGCGGCGATGCCGAGGTTGACGTAGTGCCGCACTCGGATCTCGGCGCCGGCCTCGCCGTCGACCCACGCGGCGCCCACCATCGGTGTGCGGCGGGTCGCCCAGATCACGGCGCGCGCCATGATCAGCAGCGGCGACACCTTGACGTCGGCGAAGTCGGGCGATGCCTTGAGCCGGCGCACCAGCTCCATCGTGCGGGTGGCGTCGACGTCGGTCCACACCGACACGTGCGGCGCCGAATACGCGCTGCGCACCATGCCCGAGGCGACGGCTTTGCGCACGCCCTTGACCGGGATGGTCTCTTCGCGCGCGCCGTCGCCCGCGGCGAGCGGGGCGGGAGCCTGCGCCGCGACCGGGATGGTCTCCTCGCGCACCGCCGACCATTCCGGCGTCTGGATGTTGCGGAACACGCTGGCCTGCTCGGCGTGCGTGACCACATCGTCGCGGGTCACCTGCCCGGCCGGGCCGGTGGGGGTGACCGCGGTCAGGTCGACGCCGAGGTCGCGCGCGAGCTTGCGGATCGGCGGCTTGGCGAGCACTCCCGCGGCCGGCAGCACCGGACGCGCCGCCGGCCGCACCCGGCGCGAGGCCACCGGCCCCGCCGTGCCGTAGCCCACCAGCACCGCCGTGTCGGAGGCGGGCGCAGGTGCGGGCTCGCCGTGCCCGCTCTGGCCGACGACGGCCGCCGCGGCATCGGCCGATGCGATCGTGATGATCGGCGCGCCCACCACGACGGTGTCGCCCTCGGCGGCGAGCAGCTGCGCCACCGACCCGGCGAACGGCGAGGGCAGCTCGACGAGCGACTTCGCCGTCTCGATCTCGACCAGCACGTCGTTGACGGCCACCTGGTCGCCGGGCGCCACGCGCCACGTGACGATCTCGGCCTCGGTCAGGCCCTCGCCCACATCGGGCAGGACGAAGGTCTGCGTGCTCATCCGGACTCCCTTGGTCAGGCGGTGTTCAGTAGGCGAGGGCGCGGTCGACGGCCTCGAGGATGCGGTCGGCGTCGGGCAGGTACAGCCCCTCGAGCTTGGCCGGGGGGAACGGCACGTCGAACCCCGACACGCGCAGCACCGGCGCCTCGAGCAGGTGGAACGCGCGCTCCATCACCGTCGCCGCCACCTCGGAGCCGATCGAGACCGATCCGGGCGCCTCCTGGGCATAGACCATGCGCCCGGTGCGGCGCACCGAGTCGAGGATCGGCGCGTAGTCCACGGGCGACAGCGAGCGCAGATCGATCACCTCGCAGCTGGTGCCCTCCCCCTCGGCGAGCGCCGCCGCCTGCAGCAGCGTGGCCACCATGGCGCCGTGCCCGACCAGGGTGACATCCGTGCCGCGCCGCGCGATGCGCGACGCGTGCAGCGGCAGCGCGCGCTCGGCGGTGTCGACCTCGCCCTTCATCCAGTACTTCGCCTTGGGCTCGAGGAAGATCACCGGATCGTCGCAGTCGATCGCATCCTGGATCATCCAGTACGCGTCGTTCGGGGTCGCCGGGCTCACCACGCGCAGCCCGGCCGTGTGCGCGAAATAGGCCTCGGGGCTCTCCTGGTGGTGCTCGATCGCGCCGATGTGCCCGCCGTAGGGGATGCGGATGACGATCGGCATGCGCAGCGCGCCCTCGTGCCGGTTGGTGATCTTGGCCAGCTGCGAGGTGATCTGGTCGAACGCGGGATACACGAACCCGTCGAACTGGATCTCGCACACCGGGCGGAATCCGCCCATGGCCAGCCCGATCGCCGTGCCGACGATGCCCGACTCGGCCAGCGGGGTGTCGAGCACGCGCCGGTCGCCGAACTCGGCCTGCAGCCCCTCGGTCACCCGGAACACCCCGCCGAGCGCGCCGATGTCCTCGCCCATCAGCAGCACGCGGTCGTCGTCGGCCAGCGCGCGGCGCATGCCTGCATTCAGCGCGCGGCTGAGCGGCATGGTCTCAGTGACGGCAGCCGCGCTCATCGCGCCTCCTCCTGGAACCCGGCCTCGTAGGCGGCCAGCCACGCGCGCTGCTCGTCGATCAGCGGATGCGACTCGCTGTACACATGCGCGAACATCGCTTCGGCCTCAAGCCCGCCGAGGGCGTTGGTGCGCTCGCGGATGTCGTCGGCCAGGGCCTCGCCTTCGGCCTCCGCGTCGGCGAAGAACGCGTCGCTCGCGCCGCGGCCCTGCAGGAAGGCGCGCATGCGCGCGATCGGGTCGCGCCGCGCCCACGACTCCTCCTCGGCCGACGCACGGTACTTCGTGGGGTCGTCGCTCGTGGTGTGCGCCCCCATGCGGTAGGTCATCGCCTCGATGGCCTGCGGGCCGGCGCCGGCGCGGGCGCTCTCGAGCGCGGCGCGGGTGGCCGCCCAGCTGGCCAGCACGTCGTTGCCGTCGACCTGCACCGACGGCATGCCGTAGCCTTCCCCGCGACGCACGAGCGGCGCGGGCGACTGCGTCGCCACGGGCACCGAGATGGCCCACTGGTTGTTCTGCAGGAAGAACGCCTCGGGGGTGCGGTAGCTGGCGGCGAGCACCATCGCCTCGTGCACGTCGCCCTGGCTGGAGGCGCCGGCGCCGTAGTACACGATCACCGCCTCGTCGCGCTCGGCGTCGCCGGTGCCGCACTTGCCGTCGAACACCAGCCCCATCCCCAGCCCGGTGGCATGCAGGGTCTGCGAGCCGAGCACGAGCGTGTAGATGTGCGTGTTGCCGTTGCGCGGATCTGTCGGGTCCCAGCCGCCGTGGGTGAGCCCGCGCATCACCCGGATGATGTCGACCGGGTCGACCCCGCGGATGCGGCACACCACGTGCTCGCGGTAGGAGGGGAAGATGTGGTCCTGTGCACGCGCGGCGCGCGCGGAGCCCACCTGCGCGGCCTCCTGGCCGAGGCTCGGCGGCCACAGCGCGAGCTGGCCCTGCCGCTGCAGGTTGGTCGCCTGCCGGTCGAAGGCACGGATCGAGACCATGTCGCGGTAGAACAGCTCGAGCTCGTCGTCGCGCAGCGCGTCGATCGCGGCGAGATAGGGTTCGGCGGCGGCGGTCGGCGCAAACGAGCCGTCGGCGGCGAGCACGCGCACGAGTCGCGCGTCGTCGGGCGAGGCCTCGGCTTCGGGCGGGGTCACCGTTCTACGCTAACGTCCGGCCCGGGTGGCCCGGTGGGAGGGTGCTCACAACGGATGCGGCGATCCGTAGGATCCTCTCGACAGATTCGGCTTCGCCCACCGAGATGCGCACCCCGTCGCCCGCGAACGGCCGCACGACCAGCCCGGCCTGCTCGAACGCGGCGGCCACCTCGAGGGTCTGCGCGCCGGTCGGCAGCCACACGAAGTTGCCCTGCGCCGCGGGCACGCGCCATCCACCCGCCCGCAGCCCTGCGGCCAGCTCGTCGCGGCGCTCGGCGAGCACCCGCACCCGCTGCAGCAGCTCGGGTTCGGCAGCCAGGCTCGCCAGCGCGGCCTCCTCGGCCTGCGCCGTCACCGACAGCGGGATGGCGGTGCTGCGCGCAGCGTCGAGGATGCGGGCATGCCCCACCGCGTAGCCCACGCGCAGGCCAGCCAGGCCGTAAGCCTTCGAGAAGGTGCGCAGCACCACCACGTTCGGGTGCTCGCCCGAGGCGAGCACCCGGCGCCCGTCCACCGCGTCGGGGTCGGTGACGAACTCGACGTAGGCCTCGTCGAGCACCACGAGCACGTCGGCGGGCACGCGCTGCACGAACGCGTCGAACTCGCGCTGGCCGACCGCCGGGCCGGTGGGGTTGTTCGGGCTGCACACGATCACGATCCGGGTGCGCTCGGTGACCGCAGCCGCCATGGCGTCGAGGTCGTGCCGCGCGTCCGCGGTGAGCGGCACCTCCACCCCGGTCGCCCCGGCCACCCGCACGAGGCCGGGATAGGCCTCGAACGAGCGCCACGCATAGACCACCTCGTCGCCTGGCGCCGCGGCGGCGAGGATCAGCTGCGCGAGGATCGACACGCTGCCCGCCCCGACGTGCACCTCGTCGGGGGTGACCGCGAAGCGGTCGGCCAGGGCGGCGCGCAGGCGGGCGGCGGTGGCATCCGGGTAGCGGTTCACGCCGACCGTCGCCTGCAGCGCGGCCACCACCGCGGGCAGCGGATCGAACGGGTTCTCGTTGCTCGACAGCTTGAACGCGTCGGCGCCGGCGGGCCGGCCCTGCCGGTAGGGCGGCAGGGCGGCGATCTCGGGCCGGATGCGCACGGGCAGGACGTCGTCGGTCACGGGTCGAGTCTAGGAGGCGGGCGGATGCCGCGGCAGGCCGCGCTGCACCTGGCGTTGCCGGTGGTTCGTGGCAGACTGTGCCCGATGCGCTTTCTCGCCCGAGTGATCGTGAACGCCTTCGCGATCTGGATCGTCACGCTGATGCCACAGCTCACCGTGTCGGTGATCCCGTTCGCCCCGGGCGAGACGCTGCAGCTCGTGCTGACCCTGCTGATGGTGGCGGCGATCTTCGCGATCGTGAACACGATCATCGGCACCGTGCTCAAAGTGCTCGCGTTCCCGCTGTACATCCTCACCCTCGGGTTGATCTCGCTGGTGATCAACGGCTTCCTGCTGTGGCTGACGGCGTGGCTCACGCACTGGTGGAACTTCGGGCTGCGGGTCGAGGACTACTGGTGGGGCGTGGTGGCCGCGCTGATCATCTCGGTGATCAACTGGCTGGCGGGCATCGTGCTGCGCCCGAAAGCGTCGCGCTGATCCGTGGACTCCCCGTTCGCGGCGAAGCCGACGCTCGTCGGCGAACTGGTGGTGCTGCGGCCGGTGCGCGGCGATGACGCGGAGGCGATCGGCGCGATCATCCGCGACCCCGAGGTGGCCGCGCTCACCGGCACGGTGCACGCGCGCGACGAGGTGCCCGCGTTCACCCCGGCACAGCTGCGAGCGGCGTACGAGGGCTGGGCGGAGGCATCCGACCGGCTGGTGCTGGCGGTGATCGACCGCGCGAGCGGCGCGCTGGTCGGGGAGGTCGTGCTCAATGACTGGGACGAGGCCAACCGCTCCTGCGGCTTCCGTACCTTTCTCGGCGCGGCCGGGCGAGGGCGCGGACTGGGCACGGAGGCGACTCGGCTGATCGTGCGGTATGCGTTCGACGAGCTGGGGCTGCATCGCATCGCTCTGAACGTGTACGACTTCAATCCGCGGGCGCGGCACGTGTATGAGAAGGTCGGCTTCGTGCACGAGGGCACCGGCCGCGAGGCGCTGCGGTTCGACGACGGCTGGGTCGACGTGCACTTCATGGCGATCCTCGCGAGCGACGGCGCGGCCGAAGCCCGCTGAACCGCCGGGGGCGACCGTCACGGCGCCGGCGAGGGCCCGGGCGAGGGCAGCACGGGCCCGGTGCGGGTGGGCGCGTACTCCGACACCCGCACGGATGCCGCGACGCCCAGCTCGGCGAACACCTGGCGCACCGTGCCCAGGCGCGGGTCGGCCGAGCCGTCGAGCATGCGCGCGGTGTCGCGGTACAGGTCGAGGTCGTGCGCCCGCGCGCGGAGGTCTTGCAGCCCCGGCAGCGGATCGGCGACCCGCTCGGCCATGATGCTGCCCGCGGCGCCCACGTGCCCGGCCGCGCCGCCGTCGGCGAGCGCCTGCACCGGGTCGTCGGTGTGGCGCAGTGCCACGCTGAGCGTGGTGTCTGGCACCTCGGCCTGCACCGGCGAGCCGAAGGTGACCAGCGTGCGCACGTCGTACTCGCCGCCGGCCGCCAGCCGTTCGGCGATCATGCCGCCCTGCGAATAGCCGAACGCGTGCACGGTGTCTCCCGGGCGGGCGCCCGCGTCGTGCAGCGCCTGCAGCGTGGCCTGATAGCTCGACGAGGTCTGCCCCGAGTAGAGCTGCAGATCAGAGCGCATGTCGAACGGCTCGGCGCCCGCGCCGAGCTGCGCCATCCGCGCCGTGCCGGCGATGTAGACGGCGTACTGCGTCTGCCCGCCCGGCATGCGATACGCCTCCACCCGGATGCGGGCGCTGCCGGTGTGCGGAATGCGCGATGCCGCCTCGGCAAGCCCCGCGGGCGCCGCACCCGCCCCGGCGCGCACGCGCGTGACGCGCACCGGCTCGGCGACCCCGCCGAGCCGCGCGCCCGAGGGCACCCGGCCGTGGCCTGCGAGCGACACCCCGCCGGCCAGGCCCCAGGCCAGCAGCGCGCCGAATCCCGCCATGCCGCCCATCGCGCCGGTGGCGACGAACTGACCGAACAGGTCGGCGCCCATGCTGCGCGCCCGCTCGGCCAGCGCCTGCAGCGCGGGTGCGGCGGCCCAGCCGTCGTGCGCGAGCAGCGCCTCGAGCCGCAACTGCTCGCGCGCTGCCGCTGCGTCGTCGCCCGCCGCCGCGGCAGCATCGCGGGCCGACATCGCCTCCACCACCTCGTACACCGTGGCGGCACGACGCAGGCACTGCGCCAGCTCGGCGGCATCGCCCGCGGCCGCCATGGCGCGCACGGTCGCCGCCGCCACCGGCTGCGCCTCCAGCCCCGCGCCGCCGAGCACGTCCTCGGCACGGCGCAGGCCGGCGGCCGCCGCCGTGAGGTGCCCCGAGAGCCGGTCGGCATCGGCCGCGGCAGCGCGCAGCGAACCCGTGTCGACGGCGACCACGCCGCCGGCGCGGATGTCGAGGTCGTCGGCGCTCACCAGATGCCGTCGACGCGGGCTGCCAGCCAGCGGGCCAGCGCGGCGCAGTGCTCGCCCGCGCCGACGGCTTCGGCGTGCGCACGACGCACAGAGTGCTCGAGCTCGTCGGCGCCGCGGCGGAACTGGGCGGCCGCGCGCGACTGCCACTGCGCCTCGACGTCGATCGCCCGCGCGGCCGGCAGCACCGCGGCGAGGTCGGCGGCGGCGTGTTCGGCGCACTGCTGGGCGTGGTGTGCTGCGGCGACGAGCGCACCGCGATCGACGGAGACGGTCATCGGCCGATGGTGCATCAGGTGCGACCGGCGCACGCGGCGGATGCAGCATCCTGTGCGCGGAGCGCGCGGCCGGCGACCTGTGCAGAGACAGACGCCGCGCCGCCGTGCAGAATGTTCGCATGACCGCCAGCGCCGCGCAGCCATACCGCGTGGTGTTCGTGTGCACCGGCAACATCTGCCGCTCGCCGATGGCGGAGGTCGTGTTCCGGGCCGCCGCCGCGCGCGCCGATCTGGCCGAGCGGGTGCGGTCCACGAGCGCGGGCACGGGCGACTGGCATGTGGGCGAGCGCGCCGATCAGCGCACCCTCGACGCGCTCGCCCGGCGCGGCTACGACGGCAGCAGCCACCGGGCCAGGCAGTTCTCGCGGCGCACCTTCGCCGAGAACGACCTCGTGATCGCGCTCGACCGCACCCACGAACGCATCCTGCGCACCTGGGCGCAGCACGAGGAGGATGCCGACAAGATCGCCCTGCTGCTCGACTTCGATCCTGCCGCGGGCGGCGCGGTCGACGTGCCCGACCCGTACTATGCCGGGCCGGACATGTTCGATGAGGTGCTCGGTATGATCGAGAGCGCGAGCCGGTCGCTCTTCCGGCAGCTCGAACCGGCCCTGCGCTGACTCCCGCGCGCGGCCCGACGGAAGCACGAGTGCGCGTGAGCCCCGAACCCCAGCATCCCCTCAGCCCGCTCGACGGCCGCTACTGGCCGGTCGTGGCGCCGCTGGCCGACTACCTGTCCGAGGCAGGGCTCAACCGCGCGCGCGTCGAGGTGGAGGTGGAGTGGCTGATCGCCCTCACCGACCGCTCGCTGCTCGGCACCGCGCCCCTCTCCGACGAGGACAAGGACCGGCTGCGCGTGCTGTACCTCGACTTCGCGCACCGCGAGATCGCCTGGCTGGCCGACCGCGAGGCGGTGACACGGCACGACGTGAAGGCCGTCGAGTACCTCGTGCGCGACCGGCTAGCCGAGCTGGGGCTCGGCCGGCTGGCCGAGCTGACGCACTTCGCATGCACGAGCGAAGACATCAACTCCACGGCGTACGCGCTGGTGGTGCGCCGCGCCGTGCACGACGTGTGGCTGCCGGCGCTGCACGCGGTGATCGCACAGCTGACCGCACTGGCCAGGCAGCACCGCGACGTGCCCATGCTCGCCCGCACGCACGGGCAGCCGGCGACCCCCACCACGATGGGCAAGGAGCTGGCAGTGTTCGCGTGGCGGCTGCAGCGGGTGGCGGCGCAGGTGGCCGCATCCGACTTCCTCGCCAAGTTCTCGGGCGCGACCGGCACGTGGTCGGCGCACGTCGCCGCCGACCCGGATGTCGCCTGGCCGGTGGTCTCGCGCGAGTTCGTCGAATCGCTGGGGCTGGGCTTCAACGTGCTCACCACCCAGATCGAGTCGCACGACTGGCAGGTGGAGCTGTACGACCGCATGCGGCACGCGGGCGGCATCCTGCACAATCTCGCGACGGATGTCTGGACCTACATCTCGCTCGGCTACTTCGCGCAGATCCCCGTCGCCGGGGCGACCGGATCGTCGACGATGCCGCACAAGATCAACCCGATCCGGTTCGAGAACGCCGAGGCCAACCTCGAACTGGCCGGCGGGCTGTTCGGCACGCTCGCCGCGACCCTGGTGACCAGCCGCATGCAGCGCGATCTGACCGACTCGACCACCCAGCGCAACATCGGGGTGGCGTTCGGCCACTCGCTGCTGGCGCTGGACAATCTCGGCCGCGGGCTGCGCGAGATCTCGCTGGCCGAGCCGGTGCTGCGCGCCGACCTCGATGCGAACTGGGAGGTGCTGGCCGAGGCGATCCAGACCGTGGTGCGCGCCGAGATCGTGGCGGGGCGCTCGCAGATCGCCGATCCATATGCGCTGCTCAAGGAGCTCACCCGAGGTCGCCGCGTGGGCGCCGCCGAGCTGGCCGAGTTCGTCGCGGGGCTCGACATCTCGGATGCCGCGAAGGCGCGGCTGGCGGCGCTGACCCCCGCCGGCTACATCGGGCTGGCGTCAGAGCTCGTCGACGAGCTGGACTGATCGGGCTGCGGCGCCGCGGCTGACGTCGCCCGGCGCCTCGGCTACGGCGCCTGGGGCGACTGGGGCGCCTGGGGCGCCTGGCCGGCGTCGGTGCCGCTCGCGGGCGACTCGTCCTCCGGCGGCAGCAGCACGGCGCGATCGACTCGCTTGGTGATCTGCGTCGGATCGACGGCCAGCAGCAGCAGCGCCATCACCACCAGGGTGACCACGAACGTGATGCCGGTGGCGACCAGCGCGACCACGAGCGCGCGGATGGTGGTGGCGTGACCGCGGTCTTCGAAGAAGCCCATCGACATGAGGGTGACGAAGCCGGCGAACAGCGCCGCCGCCGCGGCGAGGCCGACCAGCTGCACGGGGCGGAACAGGTCGCGGCGGGTGGTGGGCTGAGGATCGGTCACGCGGAGTCTCCTGGCAGGGGCGGTGCGGTCGCCTCGGCGGCCGCGGCGGGAAGGCGCTGCGGCGAGAACGCCGCGATGCCGAGGAATACGGCGACGATCGCCACGTAGAAACCGAACACACCCACGCCGATGGTGATGCCGGTGAGCGTGAACGTGCGTCCGGCCTCGGCGATGAAGAAGCGCAACCGATAGCCGACCGGCACCAGTGCGAGCGCTGCGGCGAGCACGAGGGTGGCGATGCCGACGGTGAGCGTGTCGCGCGCCTGCGCGCGACGGTCGGGATCGTCGATGCCCTCGCGCTTGAGCTCGGCGCGCTCGCGCCATCCGGCGATGGTCTCGATGATCCCGGTCAGCAGCGCCCAACAGATCAGCACCACGAAGAACAGCGGAGTCGTGCGCCAGATCGGCACCCCGCTGGCCATCCCGGCCAGCGCCCCGAACAGCGCCAGCGAGCCGGCCGGCCACTTGCGGCCGGTGGGGTACGACATCCACGCCGCGAAGGCCAGCACGAGTGCCGTGGTGATCGTGAATCCGCTGAACACCGCGAGGCCGAACGCGGCCGAGTGGTCGGCAGAGAACGTGATCATCGCCGCGGCGATCGCCGCGAGCACGGCCCGACCCAGCTGCACGTGCCGCACCGCGAGGCGGGGCGTGAAGGCAGGGGTGGCGGGCATGGCGGATCCTCGGCGAGACGAAGGGGTCGCCTTCCAGTTTAGGCCGTGGCACGTGCAGGCAGCGGGGCCGCGGCGGGCGGCATCCGTCAGCGTGCCGCGCGCCGCAGCCGGGCCGCCCCGATCAGGCCGAGCAGCAGGAAGACGGATGCCACCAGCAGCGCCCAGCGGGTGCCGTCGGTGAAGCCGGCCGACAGCGCGTCGATCGCGGTCTGGGTGTGCCCGCCGAGCGGGCTCGCGGTGCCCTGCGCGCGCAGCTGCGTGATGGTCGTGCCGGCGGACTGCCGGGTGGCGTCGGCCAGGTTGTCGGCGGTCGTGCCGGTGATGCCGGCGGCCGACAGCGCCGCGGGCAGAGTGATCGCGAGCGAGATCGACAGCGCGGCACCGGCGAACGCCGTGCCCAGCGCCGAGCCGATCTGGCGCACGGTGCTCTGCGTCGCCGAGCCCTGCCCCGACACGCCCACCGGCACATCGCGCAGCACTGTGCCGGTGAGCTGCGCCGAGGCAAGGCCCAGGCCCAGGCCGTAGGCGACCAGCGGCAGTGCGATCAGCCAACCCGGAGTGGCGGCATGGATCACGAGCGCCAGCACGATCACCCCGGCCACCTCGAGCGCCAGGCCGATCAGCACCGTGCCCGGCGCGCCGAATCGGCCGGCGAGGTGACGGGCGGCGGCCCCCGACGCGAACGCGCCGAGCGCCATGGCGGCCAATACGAGCCCGGCACCCATGACGTCGAGGCCGAGCACGTTGACCAGGTAGAGCGGCAGCACGAAGATGATGGCGAACTCGCCGACAGCCACCATCCCGGCCGTGAGATTGCCCCATGAGAACGTGGCCAGCTTGAACAGGTTGAGGTCGAGCAGCGCCGAGCGGCGCACCTTCTCGCGGTGCCGTTCCCACACCACGAACAGGGTGAGCGCGACCACCGAGATCGCCAGCGCCACCGGCACCGGCGAGAGCACTGCGGTGTCGGGCCACGTCCAGCCGAACAGCTGCAGCGACGCCTTCGGCGTCCACCAGCCGAGGGCGGGTCCCTCGATCACCGCGAACACGAGCGTGCCGAAGCCGATGCCGCTCAGCAGCGCGCCGTCGACGTCGGCGCCCGGCAGCGGCTTCGCGCCGCGGCTCTCGGGCACCACCAGCAGCGCGGCGACGAACACGATCAGCCCGAGCGGAATGTTGACCAGGAAGATCCAGTGCCACGAGCCCCACTGCGTGAGCGCGCCGCCGGCGAGCGGGCCGATCGCTGCGGCGCCCGAGATCACGGCGCCCCACACCCCGAAGGCGGCGGCGCGGTGCTTGCCGCGGAACACGGCGTTCACCGTCGACAGCGTGGACGGCATGATCAGCGCGGCGCCGACCGCCTGCACGGCGCGGGCGGCGATGAGCGGGCCGGCGGCGGTCGCCGCGGCGGCCAGGATGCTGCCGCCGACGAACACGACGAGCCCGGCCAGGAACAGCCTGCGACGGCCCCACCGGTCGGCGAGCCGCCCGGTGGACAGCAGCAACGCGGCGAGCACCACGGCATAAAGGCTGTTCACCCACTGCGCGTCCGTGAGGTCGAGGTGGATGTCCTGGATGATCGCGGGCATCGCGACCCCGACGATCGTGCCGTCCAGCACGATCAGGCCGAGTCCGGTGGCGAGCACCCCCAGCGCCACCCACTGCCGGCGGGTCGGTGCCTCGACCTCGCTCGGCACGGCCTGCGCGCTCATTCCGCCGTCGCCTCCGCGGGTGCGGCCGCGGCCGCTGCGACGGCCGCCGCCGTCGCGCGGTCGCGGGTGAGCGCCTTGCCGAGCGCGAGGAACAGCAGCACGAAGCCGGCGGTCAGCACGATGTGCCCGAGCCCGGCGATGCCGGAGATCATGGCCGAGGACGGTATCCCGAGCACCGTGAGCGATCCGTGCCACACGAGCATGGCGGCGGTGAGCACGACGCCGGCGTTGTAGGTCCAGAAGAACCAGCCGAACAGCGGACTGGCCGAGAGCGTGAACACCTTCTCGAGCAGCAGCACGATCAGCAGCACGATCACGCCCAGGGTGAGCAGGTGCGTGTGCGCCACCGCCAGCTGGGTGAAGGTGCTGTCAGAGAAGCTGTGCGCCTTGGTGAACTCTCGGAAGAACAGACCCGACCCCAGCCCCAGGGCGAGGTAGATCGACGATGCATAGAACAGCCTGCGCATGACTTTCCTTTCGACTCGTCCTTCAGTATAGCTCAAGCTTTGCGAATCGACTGCCTCCCCGCCCTTCCCGCCCGCTGCCCGCTGCCCGTGTCCCACTTTCTCGGCTTCATGTCCCACTTTCTCGGGATCAGCGGCCCGGGAGTCCGAGAATGTGGGACATGGTCGCGTGGGCGATGGTGGCAACGGATGCGGCGGCCGATCGGGCGGTGGAGGCATCCGGTACCTCACTGGGTGCCGGATGCACTCCGGCGCGCACTCCGGCCCGCGCACTCCAGAGCGCGCACTCCAGAGCGCGCACTCCAGAGCACTCCGGCCCAGCGGCGTCAGGCCGAGCGGCGTGAGGTCAGCCGCCACACCGGGCGCGCGGGGCGAGCGGATGCCGCATCCTGCGCCGCGCG